>WAJX01000026.1 GCA_015523665.1 Ferroglobus sp. | reverse complement strand
CTCTTATATCCTTTAAATCTTTTAAGAAGACGGTTGAAATCCCTAGCGGTGTTAGAGTTATAGCTAATATAACTCCCTTTAAATTAACGGGAGAGGATAAATCCCAAAGCATCAAACCGTATAATGGGATAGAGATCAGATAAGTTAATAATTCACCAATATAATGAGATTTCAAACGAATTTTTGTAATTTTTTTATCTGAATATAAAAAAGTGATAATTGCTAAAACTATAAAGAGGATAAAACCGATAGATTTGGAAAGCTTGAATACTAAAAACCCAGAAATGAGATAACATAGAAGGATTATAAAGATGGCAATTTCAACAGCCTTCATATCTAAAAAAGGTGTATTCTTCCCGGCTTTAAAATCATCTTCAGCATCATTAACATGATTCCATAAATTAATCGCAGGATAGAAGATCCAATTGATAACAGTTGCAATAACCGCTCCATAAATTCCAGTGGAGTTTAACCCAATAATAACAGGAAAAATAGGGATTGGATAAGCAATTGTTAATGGTCTAAAAGATTCCCTTACAACTCTTAAAATTATCATCAAATTAAATTATTAAATTTATAAAAACAATATATAATAAAATTAACCCCCCATAAATACTCTTATTGATCTCACAACTTCTTCAATCTCCTTCTCCCTTCTCTTCTCCATTGTTATCACCTAAAAAAAATAATATTATTAACTATTTAAATTTTTTTCATATTATAATAATTATTCATATTATGGGTTTAAGGTTTCAGTCCTATATGAGTTTATATTGAGCAAAGCTACTGAAAGGTTAACTACATTAATAACACATTCACAATCCATTGATGATAATAAAACATTAAAAAATTTACTAATGAGGAGATAAAAATGTGGGAAAAGTTAAAGGGTATCTTTATAACAGGATTGTTAATCTTCATACCTCTATCCGCTACATTGTTAATAATATACTATTCAATATCTTTTCTTGAAGGGTTGTTTCTTAAAACAGCCGGGAAGTTCATAGGATATTTCCCAGGTATGGGGTTGATCTTCTTAATAGCGATAATACTCCTTTTGGGTGTTATCGGAAGGTTCGCTTTTGGACAAAAAGTAATTGAATATCTGGAAAATACGTTCAGAAAAATTCCAATTCTGAGGACGATATATGAAGCTGTGAAAGAGGCTACAAAAGCTATGCTTACTTCTGAGGCTGAAAAGATAAAGGGTGTCGTTTTGATTGAATATCCTAGGAAAGGTGTATATGCTATTGGATTTACAACTGGCAAGTCTGTTGAAGAAGCTTGTAAAGCTGTGAAAAAAGAGTTGATTAATGTTTTTATTCCAACCTCTCCGAATCCAACTTCTGGAATAGTCCTATTGGTTCCTAAAGAAGAAGTTACGTTCCTTGACATGAGTGTAGAAGACGCTATGAAAATCATAATTTCTGGGGGCTTTTCAAAGTTGTGATAACATCTATATTATAATTATAGTAATATTTTTATTTTATGTGTATATTGTATTATGCTATTCTTATAATCTGTATGTAATATCTACCGAAAATGTGTCAAAGTCTAACTAAAGTCTACTGAGTCAACATATTTTTTATATTAAAAAAAATATATAAATAAAATTTAATAACTTAAAATAATAATATGAGATAACTAAAATAAATTATGAATATATTACTAATTAATTTATATAAAAATTAAAAATCTAAAAATAATAATAACTAATCACACTAACTAATCATATTCTCTCCAAGTTTTTCCACATTTAGTACATCTAAAGAATCTAACTTCACTTTCATCAGCTGCTCTGAGCTGTCTAAGCCACCAAAAAGCTTCTTTATTTCCACAAGCTGGACAGGAAACCTGCGTAGTTGGTAGAGTTTTTACATCCCCCTCAATAATTGGAATTTCTTCTTTGGATTTTTTTGTAACTGTAACGATCTCCTCATCTCCAACTTCTTTCTCAAATCCACATTTCCTACAAATGGCTTTATCCCCTTGGTATATCATTATACTCTTACACCTATCGCAAAATTCCAAACAAATACACCTCCGCATCTTTTATCATTTTCTCATGATCGAAAGCTAATCTTGGGAGATTTCCAAGTTTAAATATTCTAACCTCTTTTGCATCATTACCAGCTTTTAAATCACCTCCCTTTGGTAAGGCTATGAAGCATATCGAAATAAAATGTCCTCTTGGATCTCTTTTCGGATCAGAATATATACCAACGAGTTTGCGTATTTCAACATCTAATCCAGTCTCCTCTTTAACTTCTCTAATTAAAGCTCTCTCCACAGTCTCTCCATATTCAACAATTCCTCCTGGTAAAGCATAGAAATCCTTAAAAGGTTCTTTCCTCCTTTTTATTAGGACAATCCCACCTTTATATGGAATGACAGCATCAACAGTTACTGTTATAGCTTTCATACTCTTATATCATCTCCTCAATTTCTTTCTTCTTAAAAAGTTTCTACCTTTTTTAAGAATCTTGGCTCTCTCTTCAGCCCATTTTATATCCCCAACTCTCTCTATACTATGTGAATCACTTCCTATGGAGTAATTTATCTTGCTTTCCTTACATAACAATAGAAAGTCGAGAGGAGGAGAGTTATGATAAGAATTTATCTCCAAAGCTACACCACTTTCTATCAACATATCAACCAATTTATGCTCTTTTTCCTCATCTCTACCATTGAGCGAGAACATCTTGGCATGAAGATGTCCGAGAATGTCTATTTCCTCATTTTCTATACATTTAAAGATCCTTTCATAATACTCTTTTGAGGGTAGATAGCTGTGAATTGAAGCTATAATAATATCGAACTCAAAATCTGGCTTTTCTATCTTTCCATTCTCAAGTATACCGCATTCAATTCCACTGAGAATCTCTATATTATACTTATCCATTGCCTTTTCTATTTCAATCTGTCTCAACTTAGCTTTTCTTGTTGTCAATCCTTTTTCATGTTCAATTGAATGATCAACAATTGCTATAACTTTTAAACCTCTCTCCTTAGCTTTTCTTGCTATTTCGTCTATTTTTGCCTTACCATCTGAATAAACGCTGTGAATATGCAGATCATACACACCAAAAATTGTTTATTTAGATTTAAATACTTTGGCAATATGTTAGCTACAATACCTATCGCATTAATGCTTCTATACGTATTATCGAAAAAAAGAGTTATAGGTGCTTTGGCATGGATAACGTTTGCCTTTTTCTGGCTTTATAATGTCCCACATTACCTTGAAATCTCAGATTATTTTAATGTGGGTGTTATGATAGCTGCTTTTTCAATCTTTACGATATTTGGGCTAACTATCTTAAGGGATAAAAATGAGGAACTTTATATTCAATTGACATCTCTTGCATTCATCTCGGCTATCATCTATTTCACTTTTGCACTTTCTTGGCTAAAAGATGAGTTAATCAAAGTTGTAGCATATCAAACCGTTATTTTAGCTAAAGTTTTTGGCTTTAACTTTAATCTCTCTTCAGATATAATTGAGAATAATGGAAAATACGTGCAAATTATTTTAGCATGCACTGGAATTGAAAGTATAGCTTTATTTGCCGGAATAAGCTTTGGTATAAAAGCAAGCTTTGATAGAAAGATGAAAGCATTTCTTGTATCAGTTCCTATAATATACATCTTAAACTTACTAAGGAACGTTTTCATAGTTGCAGCTTACAGTTATTCGTGGTTTGGAGAGGATAGTTTTTATGTAGCACATCATGTAATCTCCAAAACTCTTGCAACGTTAGCTTTAATTCTTATATCTATGGAAGTCTTTAAAATCCTCCCGGAGTTCTCATCTCTGCTTTTTTCGCTAAAGGACTCGATGGTGAAAGTATGGTCGTTGCAAGAGAAGGATTGAGGGTTATAATACCAGAAATCTTAATCACAATACTGATATATCCATATAAAATCCTCTTTATACTTCTTTTACTCTTAACGATCTTTACAATTTTCTTTTTTCGAGATTTAAAAAGAGAGATTGGAGATGGCATAATCTCCCCTGCTGATGGAAAAATAGATTTCCTCTCAAATAATAGAGTTGAGATATTTATGGGCTTATTCGATTGTCATATCAACATCTCTCCATGTGATGGAATTGTAAGGAGAGTTGAACGTATCGAAGGAGATATTATTCCAGCATTTAAAAGGGGGAAGAATGTTAAGAAGAACGTTATCGAAATAGAAGGTGATGGAATCTTTAAAATAGAGCAAATTGCTGGGATTTTTGCGAGAAGGATAACTTGTAAAGTTAGAAAGGGTGATCTCGTTAAGAAGGGAGATAAGATAGGTATGATCGTTTTTGGATCTAGAGTCACTCTTGAAATTCCAAAGGGCTATCGTTTTATCAGGAAAGTTGGGGAAAAAGTTAAAGCTGGAGAAACTTTAGCCATAAGAGAATGCTGAGTATTATAAAGGAGATAAAAATAGCGGACTTATTTTCAATTTTAAATTTAACATTTGGATTTCTCTCAATAACTATGAGGGAACCAAATTTTATCCTCATCTCAGCTCTAATGGATGGATTTGATGGTTATTTTGCAAGAAAAGGTTATAGTGGTAAATTTGGTAAAGAGTTGGACACACTTGCAGATATCACATCTTTTGGAATTGCTCCATCTTATTTTATCGGAATATATGGAATTCCGTTTCTTATCGCAGGTCTTCTCAGACTTGCGAGATTTAGTAAAGTTGATACGGACTATTTTATAGGTTATCCAATAACACCATCAGCCTTAATTGTGATATCACTCATAAAGCTTAACTTCCTTAATTATGCTATTTTATCGTCTTTCTTATTGGCATTTTTTATGGTTTATGACGTTAGATATGAAAAAATCAAAAATAATGCATTTCTTGGCATTTCAGCGATAGTTATAGCTTTAGCAATAATCCTCCTACCTTTTTCCTATATTCTTATCGCTATCTGCACAGCATACCTCCTAAGTCCTTGCCTAACACTCAGTAGGCATTCAATAAATTAATAATTTAAAATAAAATAATAAAAAAATAAATAATATTTTATATTATTTATTATATAGTTGATATGATAATGTATGAGGTTAACACAAAATATAAATAAAGATTAACTATCTCTCTTTTTTCAATGACTCTACTTATACTCGATACAACTTTAAGGGATGGAGAGCAAACTCCAGGAGTCTCACTTAGTGTTGAACAAAAGTTGATGATCGCAGAAGCTTTGGATAAACTTGGTGTTGATATAATTGAAGGAGGAACAGCTATATCATCTGAAGGAGAGTTTCAGGCTATAAAAGCTATAAGTCAGGCTGGTTTAAAAGCTGAGATATGTAGTTTTGCTAGGATTAAAAAAGAGGATATAGATGCTGCTGCTGATGCTGGGGCTGATTCTATTTTTATGGTTGCTCCTTCATCAGATATTCACATCTCAAGTAAGTTTCCGGGGAGGAGTAAGGAGGATATAATTGAGATGTCTGTTGAGGCTATAGAATATGCAAAAGAAAGAGGATTAATTGTTGAGTTTGGTGGAGAAGATGCCTCAAGAGCTGATTTTGAATTCATAAAAGAGCTTTACAGACATGCTGTTGATGCTAAGGCTGATAGACTAACGTTCACAGATACTGTCGGAGTTTTCGTTCCAGAAAAAGCTGAAAAAACTATGAGAGAGTTGAAGAAAGAGTTTAAAGTCCCAATAGCATTTCATGGACATGACGATTTTGGATTTGCAACAGCTAATACCGTTTTTGCGGTTAAAGGTGGGGCAGATGAGATACATGTTGCTATAAATGGACTGGGAGAGAGAGCTGGGAATGCTGCATTAGAAGAAGTGGTTATGGCTCTTGAATTTTTGTATGGAATAAAAACAAAGATAAACAAGAAATCAATTTATCCCACATCGAAGCTTGTAGAAAAGTTAACAAGAGTTTTTGTTCCACCAAATAAACCGATAGTTGGGGAGAACGCATTCACTCATGAGAGCGGGATACACACTTCTGCAATACTTAGAAATACAACAACATACGAACCGATATCTCCAGAAGTTATAGGGAGGAAGAGAAATATAATTCTTGGGAAACATGCTGGTGGAGCTAGTATTGAGGCTATAATGGAGGAGTTAGGATATAAGGCTAATAAAGAACAGATGAGAGAGATATTAGCAAGAATAAAGGAGATTGGGGATAAAGGAAAGAGAATAACTGATGCAGATGTTAGAGCTATAGTTGAGACGGTCCTCCAAATAAAGAGAGAAAAAAAGGTAGAACTCTTAGATTTTTCTATAGTTAGTGGAGCCAATATAACCCCAACAGCAAGTGTGAAACTTAAGATAAATGGTAAGGAAATTGTTGAAGCTGGAGTCGGTGTTGGCCCAGTAGATGCCGTAATAAATGCAATAAAAAAAGCTGTAAAAGATTATGCGGATGTTGAGCTTGTGAGCTATCATGTGGATGCGATAACCGGTGGAACTGACGCTCTTGTTGATGTCATAATAAAATTAAAGAGAGGCGATAAATTCGCTACTGCAAGAGGAGCTCGAACCGATATAATAATGGCGAGTGTAGAAGCTTTTATTGAGGGTTTGAATATATTAATTTAGTTATATAAATTCTATAATTGTTTAAATTTTTTACCAAAATTTAGAATTTTACATTTAGAATTTTACATCGATATTAATTTAATTAATTAAATTAAAATGTTTTATATACAAAATAATGAGCTAAGAGTAAACAATTGATTATATGGTGACTGTATATTGACTGTAATAATAATACCAAATACCCCTTCATTTCGTGTGGAAAATCTTTATAAAATTTTTTCTCAATTTAAATCTACTATTTTTCTAAGATAACGATTTTACTTAATATTTTTTTGGAAAAACCTAATGAAGTGGAAGATATGTGTTAATGATAAGATTACTCCCAGCAAAAGTTTAATTAATATGAGAATCAAAATTAATTAAAATGATACTTAAAGCTGAGATTGAAGGTGTTTATGCTGCCCCGACTGTGATGGGTTTTTCTCCAGTAGTAGTTATTATGTGTGAAGACGGAAGACTCTTGCCAATCTTCATAGGCATACCTGAAGCCATCGCTATCCATTCAGCTTTAAAAAACCACATCCCTCCAAGACCTATGACTCATGATTTAATAGTTGAGATAGTGGATAGATTGAGAGCAAGTGTTGAAAAAGTTGTAATTGATGATATAGTTGATAGCACTTTTTATGCTAGAATTTTCCTTAAAATTGATGGGAGAGAAGTTGAAGTTGATGCACGTCCAAGCGATAGTATTGCTATAGCTTTGAGAAGTAATGCTCCAATATTTATAGAAGAGAAAGTATTAGATGAGGCAGGAGCTTTAAAAGAAATTCCAAAAGAATACATTGATTTTGAAGATTTTGTGTGAATTTGTATAAAGCGATGAAAAGCTGAAAAAGTTTATAAGTATTGATTATAATGCCAACTTTATGGCATTAAAAGAAAAGGTTGAAGAGATAATAGAAAAGGAGATTAAGCCAGCACTTGCAAGAGATGGAGGGAGTATAGATGTTGTTGATGTCAATGAGGAAAGTGGAGAGGTAAAGGTTAAACTTCTCGGAGCTTGTTATAGCTGTCCAATGTCTCAAATAACACTAACAATGTTTGTTGAACAACAGTTGAAGGCAAGAATACCTGAAGTTAAAAGAGTAATTCCGGTCTAGATAACCCAAATTTTATTATTTGCCGTTTATTATCCTCCGAAAATATTATAAAGCTTTTCTTATTGCTAAAATTCAATGAGAGTGTATATTGAGCCAGCTAATATTTTAATTTATGAAGAACAAGCTTCAAGTGGTAAAAAAGCAAAAGGCTGGTTTGGTGGCTTCTGTGAGTGTGGAGGAACGCTTATTCAAAGAACATGGCACAACATAAACGGGAGAGACATACTGATTTCTGAGTGTGATAGATGTTGGAGATTTAAACTGATAGCATTCGTTGAATACGAGGTTTATGAAGTTTCAGACGTTGTAAGTTTCAACAGAAATAACTTGAGGGAATTTTTTAAGAGTTTTTTGAGTGAAGCCGAATACGAAGCTGTAATGACTAAAATCGCGGGGAAAAATTACAATTATTCAGCTTTTAGCAGAGCAAAAAAGAGATTCGAAGAGATGGGGTTAGATATAGATAGTTTTTTGAAGTTGATTTGATTTTTTTAATCAACTTTATTATTATAATTTATTTATAATTTATTTTACTATTTTAGTTAATAATTTTTTAAATAAAAATTGTTGTTTTGTTAATTAATCAATTAAAAACTCTTTTAAGTTCACTTCTTAGCAACTTTTACAATATCTCTTCTTCTCTAAAGCCATTACAACGACCACATAATAAAAAAGATTCATAACATGGTAGCGGTGCAATTCCTCAGAGTGAAAATTTAGCTAATTTAAACAAATCTTAGATTACAGATCTCATAGATTAAAACTGTCAGTTTTTAGTAAAACTCGTCATCTATCCTCAAAGTTTTGTAAATCTTCATTTTTTCTCTAATTTTTAGAGCTGAAAATGCTGGTAAGATAGCTCAGCAAACCATCAAGTCTTTCGACTTAAAGTTACTTCTTGGAAAAGATGGAAAGATGATCTAACCTCATCCCTTGAAGGGATCTCTGAGGGTATGGGTTGTTTTTTATTCGTTTATGTCAATCAGATAGTTCTTGTAGGTTAAAGCTCTTATCAAAGATGAACTCCTTTTTTACTAAAATTCTCTCCTGAGCTAATCCATAACCCTCCCTGAATATCATTGCTTCATGCCTATTTATAGGATACATCAAGAAAACTTCATGGAAGAAAATCTAAAACAAAGATAATTTTATCCAATCCCAATAAACAATCCTTTCGCAGAATATTCCTATTATATTCCTCCCTCAGATCGCCTACTTAACTCGTTTTTTGAACCAGTTGATGTCAACGCTATATCAGTGCATAATGATGAGT
>WAJX01000025.1 GCA_015523665.1 Ferroglobus sp. | reverse complement strand
ATATAGAAATATGCTGTGTTCCCACAGATCGGACACTTCATCATCTCACATCTCCGTATTTTTTAACATAATTTATAAGTCCCCCCTCATTGAGTATATTTATCATAATCTTTGGAAGGGGTTTAGTTTTTATATCGATTTTCTTTGTCAAATTTTTGATTATGCCACTTTCAAAATTAATTTCAAGTAAATCTCCGCTTTCTATCATGTCTGTATCTGCAATGAGGAGTGGTAATCCGATATTTATGGCGTTTCTATAGAATATCCTCGCGAAAGATTTTGCGATTACTGCAGAAATTCCAGCGACCTTTAATGCGAGTGGAGCGTGTTCTCTACTACTCCCCATTCCAAAGTTCTTTCCAGCAACGATAAGATCTCCGGGAGAGATTTTCTTATAAAATTCTGCATCCACGTCTTCCATGATATGTTTAGCAAGTTCTTCAATATTACTTCTTAGGTGATAATACCTCCCAGGAACGATGTGGTCTGTTGAGATGTTGTCTCCAAATTTCCAAACCTTTCCCTTTAGTTTCATATATGCAGTTTTAATCCATAATTTATAAAATCTTTGGATTTAAACTAAAAAATTCTATATGTTTGATAATTATAATTAATAATAGTTTATTATAGCTGTGTGTATTTATTTGCTGTATTATTATATATATTAGCAAAATAATTAATATAATATTATTTTTTATAGAAAAATAAATATATATTATGTATGCAGGCGGTTTATGCAATAAATTAAAAAGGAAATATCATGGGTGTGTGTAAACGGCCTCAACAATCTCATTAACCTTTTCAACTTTACAAAAAGCAAATCTTTCGAATTGAACAACGTTTCCAACTTCATTAACAACAGCATCTTCTACAAATCCCTCGTAATCTTTCTCTATTCCATAGACTATGCATTTAAGAGACTGTGTCTTTGGTAGCCAATGTATTATATTTTTACCCTTTTTAACACCCTCTACATTGTAATCATAACCGATTAACTCAGCTTTATAATCTAACTTAATCGTGCAAAATTCTTTTAATCTCACAACATTACCTTTGAATCTTTCAAAATCATCCTTTGTTATGTAAATTCTATCTTCTCCTTTAAGTTTTCTCAAACCTCTCTTATCTGGATGGATCGGAATCTCAATTTCTCTTTTTTCAATTCCGTTTATTCTTATCTCAACTGGATCCCAAACATAAAAATATCTATTCGCTTTTTTGTCAATAACTTTCCTATTTTCTGCATAGAGATTCTTTAAACTTATATTAACATCATTTTCCCCTACACCGAAAGATAAGAAGAATTCTCTTATAACTTTCGGCTCAAAACCCCTTCTTCTAAAAGCCTTGAGTGTTGGTAGTTTTGGATCATCCCAGCCTTTGTATTTTCCTCTCTCAATTTCTTCTTTTATTAAGCTTGTAGAGAGTTTCCCAAATTCGTGTATGCTTATCTTTCCCCATAACTTTACGACAGGATACTCCCATCCAAAATACTTGTAAATATACTTCTGCCTTTTTTCAGAATCTGCTAAATCCTTTCCTCTCAAAATATGTGTTATCCCAAGTAGATGATCTTCTATAGCTGATTCAAAATCTAAAGTTGGGTAAACGTGGTATTTGTCTCCTACTAATGGGTGTTCCTCATATATTATTCTGAAAGCTACCCAATCTCTAACTGCTGGATCTTTATGCTTCATATCGGTTTTTATTCTCAAAACAGCTTCACCTTCTTCATAATTCCCCTCAAGCATTTTTTCCCAAGCCTCTAAAGAGTAATTGACATCAACATCCCTATGAGGGCAATCTATCCCTTTATCTCTATAGTTTTTGAATTCATCTCTTCTGCAAAAGCAAACGTATGCATTTCCCATCTCAATTAAATCTTTAGCGTAATCATAATACAAATCGATTCTTTTGGAAGCATAAACCACCTCGTCTGGTTTTGCATCGAGCCATTCACAATCTTCAATATACCATTCATAGGCCTCAAGCATGGGTTTTTTTGTTCTCGGGTCAGTATCGTCAAAACGGAGGATAAATTTTCCCCTATAAATTTTTGCGTATTCACTATTAACAACTATCCCTCTTGCAGATCCGAGTGTTGGTGGACCGTTTGGATTTGGAGCAAATCTCATAACCACTTTCCCAACTACAGCTTTTGGTAAGGGAGGCAATCCTTTCTTTATCTCCTTTGTTTCATTCTCAAAGTTGTATAGTTGTATTATCTTCTCTCTCTCATCCTTATTAAGCGTATTAAACTCATCAACAACTTTTTTAACTTCTTTTAACACTTCTTTTGCTATTTTCCTTAGTTCAGGGTTTTCTGCCATTATTTTTCTCATTACAGCTTTTTCATCTGCTTTACCATATTTTAAAGCATTTTTAACAACATACTTCAATATCAACTTTTTTAGCTCCATATTACCACTCCTCAGCTTTAATTTTCATTTTTAATTTTAATATTCCCTAGAAATTAAGTAATCAGCAAGCCAAGTGAGTAGAGATTTAGCATAACTATCTTCAAGAATAGAAAGACTTTTTTTAGCCCTTTCTATGTATTCAAAGGCTCTTCTTTTTGCATACTGAATAGCTCCACTCTCTACAAGTCTTTTTACATCTTCTTCTATATCTCTAACTTTTGCATTCCTATTTCTAAAGCTTTTTAACTCAACACCCAATTCCATAGCTTTTATAACTATTAATGTCATTTTTCCCTCTATTAAATCACTTCCCCAGTCTTTTCCGATCTTATCTTTTCCGATTAAATCTAAGATATCATCATGAATCTGAAAACCCATTCCAGCGTTTAATCCAAAATCCCATAAGGCATTTACTATCTCCTCTTCTTTCCCAAAGAGAATAGCTGGGATTGATGAGGATAGAGCTATAAGTACTGCAGTCTTTTTTCTTATCATCTCTAGATACTCATGCTCCTCTACTCTATAACGTGATTCAAAGCTGATGTCGAGAAATTGTCCTTCACATATATCTATACAAACCTCTGCCAGCTTTTTTGATGCCTTAATTAGGTTCTTTTCATCAACATTACATAGGGAAATTATTTTAAAAGCTTCTGCAAATAGAGTATCTCCAGCTAAAATGGCTGTGGGTATGCCATAAAGTGTATGAACTGTTTTAACACCTCTCCTCATCTCATCTTCATCCATTATGTCATCGTGAATGAGTGTGAAGTTATGTATACTTTCTATAGCTATCGCTGCTGGTAAGATTTTTCTATAATCGCATCCTAAAGCCTCTGCTGATAGTAAACATATAATCGGTCTAAGCCTTTTACCACCAGCCTTTATGAGATGTCTCGCAGCATTATACAATCCCTCGGGTTCTTTTATTGGTAAAAGCTCTTCTATAGATTTTTCAATGATCTTACCTCTTTTTATGATCTCTTCCATCATTTCTCTCTCCTCCTAAGAAATTCATGGATGTTTATCTCCCTGAACTCAAGCCATTCCTTAAGTTTGCCAGAGATAAATATGTGTATCCTCCACAGATCTTCAATTTTTTCACAACCGGTTAAAAACATCGCAGTTTTCAAACCTCTAAGAAAATACTTTAATTTTTTTTCAACTTCTTCATAACCTTTAGTTGCAGGTTTTAAAAAAGGAAGAGCAGAACTTGCCATATCCGCTCCAATAGCAATAGCTTTTGCTATATCAATCCCACTCCTTATTCCTCCAGTTGCAATTGTTGGAAGGATGTCGAAGACATCTATTATTGAGAATGCTGTAGGTAATCCCCAGTCCCAAAAATTCATTCCAACTTCCCTGGTAAGTTCATCCCTTGCCCTGTAAACCTCAACACCACTCCAGCTTGTTCCCCCTTTTCCTCCTACATCTATTGCTCTAACACCAGATTCTCTAAGTTCAAATACAACTTCTCTTGCAATTCCTGCTCCAGTTTCCTTTATTATTATAGGGACTTTTAGCTCTACAAGTTCTGAAATCGCCTCCTTTGCACCTTTAGCTTTCAAATCTCCCTCAGGCTGGATAACCTCTTGCAGAAAGTTGAGATGAATTGCGATAGCATCTGCTTCTACCATCTCTATTGCTTTTTCAGCATACTCAATGCCATGTTCTATTATCTGAGCTATACCGATATTTGCATAAATAAAAGCATTTGGAGCATACTCTCTAACAACACTGAAAGTTTTTTCAACCTCTTTTCTCTCTATTCCGGCTCTTTGACTTCCCACACCCATTCCTAGATTTAAATTTTCAACAGCTATGGCAAGATTTTTGTTAATTTCATAAGTCTCTGGATGACCACCAGTCATCGAAGCGATTAAAAATGGTGCGGACAACTTATTTCCAAGAAATTCTACATCTAATCTTATTTTATCATAGTCAACCTCTGGTAGAGCTTTGTGAATTAGCATGACATCCTCAAAACCGGTATAGCTTGATTCGACTTTCTTCTCGAGGCATATTTTTATATGATCTAATTTTCTGTTGGTGGTTTGCATTATTTCCGCTAGAGATTTGTTACCATAAAACTCTTTTGATCATATCCATCTTCCATCTTTTAACTTTTAACTGATGATTAATTTGACCTAATTAATATTTTTATAATTTTTAATTAATATTTATATATTAAAATTATAATTAGATTATGTAATAAAAATAAAAATAAAAAATTTATTTATTTGATTCTAAAAAATTTAAATCCATTTTTAAGCAGAACATTCTCGCTATTAATCTTCTCAGCTAATTTAGCGACTGCAAGCATGTCAGATTCACTGAAGCCTGTGTCACTATTTGCAATAAATCTCTCATCGCCAAATTCTAATACAAGTTTTGCGGCATCATCAATATTAAGTTTTCCTGGTTGAACAGTAAGTCCGGCGATATAATCCCTTTCTATTACTTTCCCAATAATCCTATTATCTATATGATCGATTAAACATAAGCTTTCGGGAAATTCAACTCTTTCAAGTATTTCAAATATCTTTTCAGTAATAACTTCTTTATTCTTTCTCGGAGTGTGGATTATGCAAGGCATATCAAGTTTTTTAGCCAATTTCAACTGAGATCTTAATACATCTTTTTCCACTTTATCAGCTTTTTCTAATCCAATCTCCCCAAAAGCTATCCATCCATAATCGTGTTCCATAAAGTCTACAACTTTATCCCATTTTGGTGGAATACATCTAGGGTGAATCCCTACTGAAGCATAAATTTTCATACCAGCTCTGTTTCCTCTTTCACTTTCATAATCAACCAGTTTCCTAAAAAGATCTATTAGAGTTTCTGGATATAATGGTTGAATTGGATAAAATGCACAAGTGATAGCATATTTTATCCCAGCATCGCTCATATTTCTAAGATCTTCAACACTTCTACCTTCGGAATGGATGTGAGAGTCAAGTAGTATCATAAGTTAGAGTATTAGATTTTATTTAAAGTATCTTACTATCCTAAAAAATCAGATGCTGATCGATATTGTTTTAAATTATGGAGATATATGATAAATAATTAATAATTATTAATAAAAAATAAAAATTTTTTAAATATATTTTAAATCTTAATTTAAGATTTTTATAGAAGTTTATCTAATGATAATGATTGTTTACCTGTTTAAAGTATGAGTTGCTAATATTCCTAAATTTGGGCTTATAACTCTAACATTTTGCTAACTCTGTATCATCCTCACTCTTTAAGACTCATTGCAACGATTATTCTAACCAAAAGACATTCAGAACTACAAATTTTAATACAAATCTTTTGTATGGTATAATCTTCTTAGATCAAATATTATAAATCCAATGCGTTTTATAACTGGTTTAATGATCTTGACTCTACATCTTGCAGTAATCGATCAGCTTTACTTCTAAGCTCTAATCTCCTCTTCTAAGCTTTTTGACGAAAATGCCAAAAGACAACTGTAATTTTAGTCTTTGCAATATCAAAGTTAAAGTTGAGAAGCAAGGGGATTACTTTGTATGTATTCTGATGACAATCTTGTACTTCTAACTCTCAACCTCTTTATTGAAATTATACAACTTTTTTGTTAATTAAATATTAATTAAAATTATAAATTTTTAATAATAAATATATAAAATAATAAAAGGGTAATTAAGCAAAGATTATATTGCTCTTTTTGAATCAATCTCTATGAAACTTGCGACATTCAATGTGAATTCAATAAGATC
>WAJX01000024.1 GCA_015523665.1 Ferroglobus sp. | reverse complement strand
GCATTTATAAAAGCGATTGAAAAAGGGCATTTCAAGGAAAAAACATTAGACTATTTTTTTGATAGAATGGTAAAAGCTTTACCAGAGGGGAAGAATGATGATAAAAATAAAAGATAAGTGCATAGACTGTTTTTATTTTGAAATTTTCAATAACTATACAAAAAACGGTAAATGCATTTTAAAAGACAAGATAGTAAACGCTGAATGGCAGGCATGCGAGGATATACTATGAGCGTAGATAAAGACTTAACAATTAGATTAGTAGAATTTCTTTTTAAAATAGAGAGAGAGCAAAGAAAGCAGATTTTAAAGCAGAGCATAGAAAAGATTAAAATTGATTTAAAGCTCATGGAAAAGAATAAATTTGAAATTCAGAGAAGGAAGTTAAGGGAAGAAATAGAAAAAGAACTTGAGAGGCTCTTTGAACTGATATAACCGAAAGCTTTATATATGATAAAAAAAATATAATGGCATAGAAAAAAATAAAGCGAGGTGGTAAGCATGGAGATGAAGGCTGAAAAAATTAAGGAATTGGTAAGAACTAAGAGATATTTAAAAGAGAGCATAACTAAGGAGATAGGAGAGGATAAGAAGTTTAAGGAATTTGAAAGGAAATATCCGAACTATACAAAGAAATTCGCTCTATTCTGCCTATGGGCTGGGATAACACCAACCCAGTTTTTAAATCTCCATGCGGAATGGATAAAAAATCCGCATGGGAAAAACAAGGCGGCGGAATTACTTGAACATTACAGAGATGAGATTTTATATCCTCTCAGAGATGAAGATGACATGCCAGCCAACACTATAACTAAATTTGATAACTCAGTAAGAGCGTTTATAAGCTTCTTTTTCCCTCAGCAAAGACTTCCAGTAAAAAATATGAAGGGCTACGATGTAGTTAAAACACCAACCTATAAACCAAGCCTTGATGAGATTAAGAGGCTTTGCGATGTTGGCGAGACTTTAGACCGCTTCTTTATTCTCTTTCTCTTTCAAAGCTGCTTGCGGATTGGAGATGCTTTAAAGCTCAGATATACACCAGACATGGATAAACAGATAAAAGCAGGTGAAAAGGTAATCATCTTTGATTACCGCTCAAGTAAATTTGATGTTCAACGCTATTCTGGATTTTCTTATGACGCTCTGGATAGCTTCCTTGCTTGGAAGCAAAAGAAAAATATAAGGGTTGGCGATTATCTTTTTAAGGGACAGAAAGGAGAGCCATTAAATAAAATCCATTTAAATCGCAGATTAAAAGCATTACAAGAACGTGCAGGAATAGAGACATATGGAGAGAAATTGAGGATACATAGCCTGCGAGGAGCTGGACTTTCAGCTCTGGATAAAGCTGGTGTAAATATTAAGCTTAGTGAATTAATTTCGGGACACACAATAAAAGAGCAGAAGGGGGCATATGTAAGGATAGGGAAAGAAAGGATAAGAGAAGAAGTTTATGAGAAAGCAAAGGAATATTTGAACCCTTACCTTGCCAGATATGAAAAAAGCAAAACATTAGAGAAAGAAGTGGAAGACTTAAAGAAATTGATGATAAAGCAACAGGGAATAATTGAGAGCTTACAGAGACAGCTTGATGAGATTAAGATGAAGATAAACGGGGGTGTTTAGCATGGACTATGCGATAATATTAATTATCCTGTTAGGGTTAGTGGCTGGCTTACAAGCTGTTTTAATTTTTCTCTATTATAATTTATGTTTATATGATATTTCTCCAAAAGCCTATTTTGAATTAAAAAAAGAGAAAAAATATTATGAGAGAGAATATTATAAAGTTTTAGAGATATTAGAGCGATTAGGTTTTAATAAAGAAGATTTTATAAATTCAGATGATGAGCTATATAAAGAACTAAAAGAAAAAGGTGCAATATGAGAATAATTAAAAAGATTACTGATAAGGTAATAGGGATAATAGGAGCTTGTATAGTAATCTATATAGTTTTAAAACTAATTTCAAAGGAAGGGATAATATGAGCGAAATAATAATAAATGAAAGCGGATTTGTTTTTGAGATAAAGATGAGCAAAAGAGATGAAGCGGGAAATTGGAAAAGCATAAGAGTTAGGGGAGAATACAAGAACTATAAGACCTGTCTCTTATACACATCT
>WAJX01000023.1 GCA_015523665.1 Ferroglobus sp. | reverse complement strand
CTCTAGCTTTTAACAATAACCTCCAATGCTCTATTCTTTCTTTAGGAAATTCTGCAGGAATGATAAGCACTTCAGCCCCCATTTTTATGAGTTTTCTTGAAATCTCTGGGAATCTAATTTCATAACATACTAAAATTCCAAATTTTCCTATCGGTGTTTCAACAACTTTTAACTCTTTTCCTGGATGAAAATATTTATGTTCTGATGTAAGTTTAAAGAGTAAAATCTTTCGATATTTGTCAATAATCTCTCCCCTATATATGATCGCTACAGAATTGTACAACCTCTCTCCATCTTTCTCAGCAACACCAGCTACAATAATTATGTCTCTTCTTTCAGACAACCTCAGAATTGAATTGAGCTCTTCTTCAATCGAACCTGTATTCAAATAATTCTCAGGATAGAAGCCAGTATTCATAACCTCAGGCAAAACTATTAAATCTGCTTTAAGCTGTATAGCTCTTTTAACAAGACTTAAAGCTCTCTTTAGATTTGTATCCTTATCAGGGGTGATTTCAAGTTGTCCAATTGCTGAAATTATTTTTTCAGGAATTTTACAATCTCTCCTTCTTTTGTTAAGATCCATTTATCATCCTCCTTCTGAATACAGAATCCCCATTCTAGTATCTTTAAGTGATAATCTAACTCTTTTTTATCAATTCTCAAAATCTTGAGTATCTCCTCCTCATTCCTTCCATCATCTATCATTTCAAGAATTTTTCTCCTTACTTCATTAGAAATTGCGATAAGCCATCTTTTATGATACTCTCTACTTTTATCCAAACTCTCACTATATCTACTCCAACTCTCCCTCATTTTTCTCAATCTTTACAGTTACATAATCTCCATTGAGCTCTTTCAGGATCATCAGATAAAATAGATAACTAAGCTTATCGAGCCAGAGAATTGTTAATTTTTCAACTTTTCCCTTAAGATTTAATCTAACTGCATATCTTTCAGCTCTCCTTATCATAGCTCTTGCAACGCTTAAAAAGGCTGTTGTCTCATTTTGTTCCAATATTATAAAGCTTTTTGGTTTTTTTACTACATTCTCCAGTTTGTAGATCATTTTTTCAATTTCAGAGATGTCCGATTTCTTTATATATCTTTCACCAGTTATAAATTCTGAACCTACATAAAAAAGTTTTATTTGAATATATTCTAATATCTCTCTAATTTCACCTTTTGAAAAGATCTTAGCAAGTCCTACAAATGCGTTTGCTTCATCGATACTCCCCACAGCCCATATCTCATCACTGTCTTTTAAAACTCTCTCTTCTCCACTTATCGTAAATCTCGCATCTTTCATATACACCAACTCTACGGATCTTTTAGTTTTAATTTTTAATTTTTAATTTATATTATTTTTTATTTTTATTTATTATTGTTATAATGTAGTATCAGAGTTTTTAGAAAATATGAGTTTTTCAATGATTTTTTCTGCAGCAGTATGAGGATCTATCTCATTTTCAACTACTCTATTGACAAATTCCTCAAATTTTAAACTGGTATCATTTATAATCCTACTCTTTACATCTTCCATTATTAAATCTAACAACTCTCTACTAACTCTTACAGTTCTCCTTTTTTTGAGCATTCCACTTTTTTCCATAAATTCTCTATGCTTCTCTATTGTATCTGCAAGCTCTTTTATCCCTTCACCTATATCAGCGATAGTCATAATAACTGGAGGAATCCATCTATCTATTGCATCTTTTGCTTTTTTTTCAAGTTTATCAGTCAAAATTTCATCATTTACACTTTCATTGTGACTGCCATGATCCATCTTCTCTAAAATCCTGACAGCCTCATCATCAAGGAGTAACATTGATTTCAACCACTTTACGGTTTTCTCAGCTCCACCGAGATCTGCTTTATTAACTACATATATATCGCCTATTTCAAGTATCCCTGCTTTATTTATCTGTATATCATCTCCAGTTTCAGGCATCAAAACAACTATACTTGTATCCGCCACTTCTATTATATCAACTTCACTCTGTCCTGCTCCCACTGTTTCTACAATTACTAAATTAAAGCCGAAGGCATCCATAAGTCTTACAACATCTCCAGTTTTTGCTGATAAACCACCAGCTTTTCCTCTAGAACTCATACTCCTAAAAAAAACTCCAGAATCCAACCAAAGTCGTTTATTTACGTCTATTCCGTCCATTCTTAACCTATCTCCAAGCAAAGCTCCCCCACTAAAAGGTGAACCCGGATCAACTGCTATTATACCAACAGTCTTTCCCCTCATTCTAAACTCCTGTGTCAATTTACTCACTATAGTTGATTTTCCAACCCCAGGAAAACCAGTAATTCCAATAACATGAGCCTTTCCCGTTTTTTTGAATATTCTTTTCATTATATCCTTACCTTCTGGATAATCGTTTTCAACAAGAGTTATCGCTCTCGCTAAAGCTCTCCTATTACCATTGAGCAAACCTCGTACGATTTCATCAACATCCATTTATGCCACCGTTTTCTTTTTCTTTTCAGCAACTTTTTTCTTTATAAAATCTATTATTTCCTCAATAGGTGTTCCAGGAATAAAGATACCATCAACACCCATCTTCATCAACTCTTCAAAATCATCTTCTGGAATTATTCCCCCAACCACTATAACCATCTCATCCGGATTTCCACCATATTCTTTTATGTATTTTATAACTTTTGGCACAAGCGTCATATGTGCTCCACTATGTAAGGAGATTCCCACAACATCCACATCCTCTTCTATAGCAGCCATTGCAACTTCTTGAGGGGTTCTATGCAATCCAGTATATATGACTTCAAATCCAGCATCTCTTAAGAATCTTGCAACAACTTTAGCTCCTCTATCATGTCCATCTAAACCGATCTTTGCAACGAGAACTCTTATTTTCTTCATTTTAACACCTCAAATAATTGCAGGTTTTTTGTAGGTTCCATAAACCTCTTTCAAAACTCCCATCATCTCTCCAATAGTAGCATAACACTTAACACATTCAAGTATTGCTGGCATAACGTTTTCATCATTTTCAGCAGAGTTCCTTAACCAATCTAAAGCATCTTTAACTGCTAAATCATCTCTTTCAGCCTTAACTCTCTTCAATCTTTCAATTTGTCTTTTTTGTACTTCTGGATCAACTTTTAGAATTGGAATCTTTAACTTTTCTTCTATTGTAAACTTGTTTACACCAACTATTATCCTCTTTCCTTCCTCAACCTCCCTCTGATACTTAGCTGCTGCATTACTTATTTCTCTTACAAAAAATCCAGTCTCTATTCCTTTAAGCACACCTCTTAACATACTTCCTTCTCCCATTTTCTTTATCTCATCTATATATCTCCAAGCTAGTTTTTCGATTTTGTCTGTGAGCCATTCTACATAATAACTTCCTGCAAGTGGATCTATCGTATCTGGGATGCCACTCTCATAAGCGATTATTTGTTGGGTTCTTAAAGCAACTCTAACAGCCTCTTCACTCGGCAATGCCCACGCTTCATCAAAGCTGTTAGTATGCAAACTTTGAGTTCCCCCTAAAACTGCCGCTAAAGCTTGTATGGTTGTTCTGACTATGTTGTTCAGAGGTTGTTGAGCTGTTAAAGTACAACCAGCTGTTTGAGTATGGAATTTAAGCCACCAAGATCTGGGATTCTTTGCTCCAAATTCATCCCTCATAATTTTGGCCCACATCCTTCTTGCAGCTCTAAACTTTGCTATCTCCTCGAAAAAGTTGTTGTGAGAGTTGAAGAAGAAACTCAACTGGGGGGCAAGTTTATCAACGTCTATTCCCCTCTCTATCGCAGCTTCAACATACGCCATACCATCTGCAATTGTAAAAGCCAATTCTTGCACAGCTGTAGAACCAGCTTCTCTGATATGATATCCGGATATGCTTATCAAATTAAATTTGGGGACATTTTCAATACCCCATTCAAAGATATCGACGGTAATCTTTACTGATGGTTCAGGTGGTAAAACAAGCGTGTTTTGAGCATGAAATTCTTTAAGCATATCATTCTGTATTGTTCCTCTTAGTTGATCTCTTGGAACTCCTTGCATATCACCTATAGCAGTATACATTGCGAGGATTATTGCTGCTGGAGGATTTATTGTGAAAGATGTCGAAACTTTATCAAGAGGGATTCCATCAAATAAAATTTCAAAATCTTTGAGTGTATCGACAGCAACACCAACTTTTCCGACTTCCCCATCTGCAAGAGGATCATCGCTATCTAAGCCCATAAGCGTTGGAAAGTCAAAAGCAGTACTTAATCCAGTTTGTCCTTCTTTTAAAAGCATTTTCCATCTTGCATTTGTATCTTCAGCTGTTCCAAACCCTGAGAATTGCCTCATAGTCCATAGCCTTCCACGATACATTGTTGGATAAATCCCCCTTGTAAAAGGGAATTCTCCGGGATAACCTATATCCTTAAGATAGTCTAAATGAGCTATATCGCTTGGATCATAGATTATCTCCACTTTAATATCGGAAGGAGTTTTGACCTCTCCAGTTGTATTAATCTCGCACCTCTTTTCCCATTCTCTTCTTCTCCTCTTAATCTTTTCAATATCTTCTTGCATAAACATCACCAAAAGTTATTACAAAAGCTATCTGAATTTTCCCAATAAATCTTTAGCTATCGTATTGAGTTGAATCTCTTTAGTCCCTTCATAAATCTCAGTTATCTTAGCATCTCTATATCTCCTCTCTATATTGTATTCTGATACATATCCGTAACCACCGTGCATCTGTATTGCCTCGTCACAAACTTTAACTGCAAGTTTTCCAGCATAGTATTTTGCCATACTCGTCAAACCTGGAGAGATCCTCCCTTTATCATAGTTCCACGCAGCTTTGTAAACAAGGAGTCTGGCAGCTTCAATCTCTGTCAATAAGTTCGCTAGTCTATGCTGAATAGCTTGAAAACTAGCTATTGGTTGTCCAAATTGTTTCCTCTGCTTAACGTATTCTATGGTTTTATCAAAAGCTCCCTGTGCTATCCCCAAAGCCTGAGCAGCTATTTCAATTCTGCTCTCATCAAAAAATTCTAATACCTGATAAAAACCTCGATTAACTACTCCAATAACATCTTCTTCTCCAACTCTCACATCTTTGAAACTCACTTCAGCAGTTGGTGAACTCCTTATACCCATTTTTCCTGTAATCTTATTTGTAGTCAATCCTTTAGAGCCTTTTCTAACGAGAAACGTTGTAAACCCCCTATATCTCGGTTGAGCATTCTGATCAGTTACTGCAAGAACCACATAATAGTCAGCAATGTCTCCATTTGTTATAAATGTCTTTGTTCCATTTATTATCCACTCATCACCATCTCTTTCAGCTTTCGTTTTAATAGCTGTTAAATCACTTCCAGCTTCAGGTTCAGTATAACAACCTGCTGTTATAGCTTTACCTCCAGCCACTTTTGGTAAAACCTCCTCTTTCTGATCTTCATTACCAAACCTCATGATCAATTCAGATGAGAAATCAGCAAGAATTATCGCACTTCCTATTGTGCTATCAGCTCTACAAAACTCTTCGACAATCAGTATATTTTCTGTCACTCCCATTCCTGCTCCTCCGTATTTCTCTGGAAAATGAACCCCTATAAAACCGAGTTCACAAGCTTTTCTCCAGAGGTCAAATGGAAACTCCTCTTTAGCATCAAACTCTCTACCGAGTTCATCGGTGAATTCAGCTTGTGCAAACTCTCTTGCAGCTTTCTGGATATCTTTTTGTTCCTGAGAAAGCTCAAAATTAAGCATAAAGATACCTCCAAATAAAATTTTATTAATAGACTTAAATCATTTTCGTTTAGTATTTTGAATATTTATAATATTTTTATATTATTATAATATTTTGACAAATTATTTAAATAATTATTAATAAATATTAATATAAAATAATGACAAATATTAATCACTGATCTAAGAAAAATTTAAATTTTTATCATATAATTTGATTTCATGGAGATAAGAGAGAAATGTAAAGACTGCATGATTTGTTTCAAGAAAAAGAGGGATAGATAAATGAACTCTATTGAAATTTTAGACAATTTCAACGTTTTACCATTTAAAAGAAGATATAATAGAGGTTTTAAACCTCATTTCTCATTGAGAATAGATGGAATTGATTTCCATATAGATTCATCTCCTGGAATAGGGTATAATCTCATAACTCATGCACATTCTGATCATTATGGATTTAATAATCTAAAAAATTACAATGCTGTGATGTCGGAGGAAACTGTTAAAATTTTGAATACAATCGATAATAGAAAAAATAGAAGATTTAGAGGTATAAGATTTCAGATAGGAGATAGTCTAAATCTTTCAGGAGTTAAGATCAAAACTTATCCAACCTTTCACATAATCGGTTCTTCGGCTTTCTTATTTAAAGAATATGACATCCTAATAACAGGAGATGTTAAAAATTATTATGAATTGCCTAAATGTAGTCTTTTAATTACCGAAGCAACTTATGCTGACCCATCACACACTTTTGAGGATGAGGTAGATAGACTTATAGAAGAGGCTGAAAATAACCCGATATTTGGAGTTTATCCAGTTGGAAAAGCTCAAAGAGTTGCGGAAATTCTTATAAAATCTGGATTTGGGTTTAAAGGAGATGATAAGATTGAAAGAATATGCGAAGCTCTGGGATTAAACCCATCTGATGGGCCAACTCTTCTTCCACCCAGAGTCGCTAGTATGAACAGAGGTTTCATTATAACAGCACAGAAGTTTTATAGAAATAGGATAGTTATCAGTGATCATCTCGATTACAGAGGATTAATTGAGATGATAGAGCATTGTGATCCAGAACATGTGATATTTTATCATGGAAAACCGACAAAAAGATTTCTATATGAGATTAAAAGAATGGGCTATTCTTGTTCCACATTGGAAGATATAGACATTTTTCTTTAAAGTCTATTTGATTGAATTATGAATATAAACACTGATTAGATTTATTTTGTTTAAAGATAAGATGCTTAAAGAAAGACTTTAATTTTTCAATTCTAAACATTATAAGCCTACTCATAATATCAAAACCAAAATCCTATTTATAAAATTTTTAATTTTTTAATTGTTTTAATTATTATTGTTGTTAATTATTCAAAACGATCAAGATCTTTATGAAGCAGAAAGAATCTTTAAACTCCAATTGCGATGTCTAGGTATAACTACTATCAATTTATCCAATAAAAAATCTTAAAAAGAATTTTTAGAGGAAAAAGTAAATTAAAATCATTCGAATCAAACTAAAGGCTAAAATAGTTGAATGGTATGAAACTAATCAATCACAATTCACAAGATCCTTACTCCTTTTGGTAAAAGTATTGTATTACCACAATCCCTACAAGCATAATATATAAAGTTATCATCCTCAGCTATCTGGTAATACTTCGTTCCACCGCATGTTGTGCAACCCATTTTTATCACCTTTTTACAATGATAAATAATTACTATTTAAAAACCTTTTGTATCTAATTTTGAAATCATTTAAAGATATTTTATAAAAAAATAAAATAATTATTACTAAATTATTCTCTTCAAGCGATCAATTCTGCCAAGAGCATAAACTTCATCCTCTATCGCATATACCTCAAATTCTTTTTTACTAATAATTGGAGATAAAAAATCATCGGTTGAAAGGATATCTGAACCTGGTAGAATCGGTGAAAATGAAGGGAGAACCAATATTTCCCTCTCATCACCCCCATCTTTAAATTTAAAGTAGAGATAACATGGATAACTGTAAACTGCTCCAGAATGCCTTACTCTCAATACTGGATGCTCATGCCCCATGATTATTCTTTTTGCTTTACATTCTTTGTGCCCATGAACAATAGTCCATCCATTTAAATTATAAGATTCCTTAAGCTCTATCCCATATCTTGCTAAGATGGCTGAAAGATAGTTATCATGATTTCCTCTTATAACAATTAGCTCCACCTCTTCAATAAATTTTTCAATAAATTTTCTTACATCTTCCCATTCGTAGGGGAGGTTCCTACTAAACTCATGCTTGACATCTCCAGCGATAATTAATCTTTTAACATTATACTTTTTTATAATATCATCCACAGAGTCTATTATCTCCTTAACTTGTATTTTAGGGATCGATATACCTTTCTCCTCTAACGCATTCTCAATTCCAAGATGTAAATCTGAGATGATTGCACTATCACCAACTAAAACTGCTTTTTCTGGTGTTAAGATTACATCATCTATCCTTCTAATTGTCTCAACCATAACAATATTCGATGATAAATGTTTTTAACTACTTTGCCGCCCTCTCTTTATGATTTCCTCCTCTCCTGGGAAGGTGATAATCTTTGGTGAGCACTCGGTTGTTTATGGAAAGCATGCCGTAGTTACAGCTATTAACAAGAGGTGCTACGTTAAAGCTGAAAAAAGTGATGATATTGTTATCATCTCAGAATTTGGCAAGAGTAAGTTAGATTTTAGAGGAAAGCATGCGTTCATAAGTTATTCTATAAAAAGGTTTTTGGAAATTCATGACTTTAAAGGAGTTACTATTAGAGTTAGCAGTGATATCCCTCCAGCATCCGGTTTAGGAAGTTCTGCTGCGGTGACAGTTGCAACAATTTCAGCTTTAAACGCTGAGTTTGATACAAATCTCTCTAAAGATGAGATATATGAAATTGCGAGAAAAGTTGAGCTTGATGTTCAAGGGAGGGG
>WAJX01000022.1 GCA_015523665.1 Ferroglobus sp. | reverse complement strand
GATTATGGCTGTTAAGGGGTATAAAGCCAGAATAAAATTATCTGGGTTGAATCCCAAAGATTTGGATAGGATATGTAACCAGATAAAAGAGATCGCATTAAAGACTGGTGTAGAAATAAGTGGACCAGTGCCGTTGCCAACAAAGAGGCTTGTAGTCCCTGTAAGAAAATCTCCAGATGGAGAAGGAAGTGAGACTTGGGATCATTGGGAGATGAGAATCCATAAAAGACTGATAGATATTGCAGCTGATGAGAGAGCTTTAAGGCAAATAATGAGGATTCAGGTTCCAAAAGATGTTAATATTGAAATAGTTTTAGAGAGTTGATAAGTAATTTTTTGTTATGTGTATGTTATGGTTAGGATTATATTATAGTTTATAAAAGTAAAAATGTAAAAATAATTGTTTAGGAAATGAATCTTCGCATCATTTTTTTGGGGACTTCTGGAGCAATCCCTTCTCCAGATAGAAATCCATCATCTATATTTCTTCAATATGGTAAAACTAGGATTCTGTTTGATTGTGGAGAGGGGACACAAAGACAGATGATGAGAGCAAAAACCGGATTTAATATAGATGCTATATTCATAACACATCTCCATACAGATCACTTTATAGGTTGTTTTGGGTTGATTGAAACTATGTCTTTAAATGGGAGAGAAAAACCTTTGAACATCTATTCTCCACAAGCTGAATTTTTGAGAGATCTTTTTAAAATGTTCGGTTATAATAACTTAGACTTTAAGATAAAGGTTTTTGATGTTAAGGATGGTTTGTCTATAAGGTTTGATGGATTTAACATTATAGCATTCAAAACTGAGCATATAATTGAAAGTTTTGGGTATGCATTTGTTGAGGATGATCACATAAAATTTGATGTTGAAAAAGCAAAATCTCTAGGAATTCCAGAAGGACCGCTATATTCAAAACTCGCTAAAGGGGAGATTGTAGAATTCAATGGAAGAATAATAAAACCAGAAATGGTTTTAGGTGAGAGAATAAAAGGTAGAAAAATAGTCTATACAGGAGATACAGCCCCAATTGCTAAAACTATAGAAATAGCGAGAGATGCAGATATTTTGATTCATGATTCCTCATTTACATCTGAACTTGAAAATTGGGCTAAAGAAACAAAACACTCTACAGCCAGAGCTGCTGGTGAGATTGCGAAAAAAGCGAGGGTTAAAGAGTTAATCTTAACTCACATCAGTGCGAGATATTCAAAGAATCCAGAAAAAATAATAGAGGATGCAAAATCCGTATTTGAGAACGTAAAAGTTGCTGAAGATTTTATGGTTGTTGAGTTACACAGGAATAAGGGTTGATAGAAACATCTCAATCTTGGGATAGATTCCGGTGATTATTAGAAGGGAGTATAGGATTAAAAAGACCCCTACAAATTTTCTGAGAATTGATTCTTTTCTGAGGATTTTTTTCTTATCAATTTTATCCCCTATGAGTATGAGAGATGAAACTGAAAAAGATAGGCCAAATCCATAAACGAGCATTATTAAAGCTCCTTCAACACCACTTCGAGTTGCAGAGTAGCTCAATAATGCACCAACTATAGGGCCGATACATGGAGACCAAATAAATCCTATTAGCAATCCCATTATCAAAGGAGAGTAACTTTTTGCCTTTTCATTCTTTACACCATTTCTCTTAAAAATGGATAAGATTCTGCTTGAGATGAGAGAAAATCTCATATAGAGTTCATCAAAAAACATAACAAAGCCAAAAATTAGAAGGAGAAGAAGTGCGAGGTTTCTCAAATCGTATGTTGATCCTAAGAAACCGGCTAAAAAACCAAGAAAGACAAACATCAAAATCATACTGGATATAAATATGAATCCATTTTTCCAATTTCCGAGTGAAGTTGCAAAAATTACGGGAATTAGTGGGAGTATACATGGAGAGATGATAGAAATAACTCCAGCTAAGAAAGCTAAAATATACTGAAACATATAATCACAATTCGTCTTTATTAATCAATCTATATATCATTTTTGCATTGTTGAATGAATTTATAGTAAATCAATTCATTAATCAATTCATTTACCTTTATCCATCTCATCCCTCTTCTTTTTTATCTTATTTTTATTTTAATTTTTTTAATTTTTATTTTAATCTGAGTTGTTTTGCGACAAACTCATCAATACTCCTTG
>WAJX01000021.1 GCA_015523665.1 Ferroglobus sp. | reverse complement strand
GTATGTAAAAGCCAATCTCTGATACTAATCTCTGTGAAGTGAAATCTGTTTGAGTTTTTCAAATGGTTGGGATTATATGTGAGAATGAAAGACTCTCATGTTAAGGTTAAAGTCTAAGATTGAGAGTAACTACTTAGTACGATAGTAATAATGTACTCTAAAAAGGTTAATCAAAATTCATTAAAAATTTTGGATAAGTATAAAAATATTTATAAAGAATTATAATGAATTTTAAAAAAGATAATTGTGATGATGATATATGTTGTGAGGAGGTGGAATGAAGAGGTAATAAAGCGGTAGTAATGGCTATGATTTGTCGGTGGTAGGTATGATAGCGATGTTTATCAATAAACGTTACTTACTTAACAACATTCTTGTATCGCAAAGGGATGCAACAGGTGCTACTGGTTCAGCTTTAACAGAAGTTGCACTTATACGAGTGTCTCCAGAAATAGCTATGCTTTTACTTGAATAAGGATTGATAAGCAGTTTAACTGGGGAGCATTACAGTTGGGGGATTTTAGTTGGAGTGGGTTTAGCACTATGATTGAATTTAAAAAACATTTGTTTTATTAATTTTTTTGTTGATAATCATTCTATCCATAGATAGCATACTTTGTTACTTTGGAGAGTCGGATAAAAAATTAAACACTACTTGGCATTGTTAGAGTTTACTATTTATTACTTTAGCCATCTGGATATTGGTGACTAAAATGTCAAGAGAAGATGCAGAAGAATTCTCAGAACTGTTTCCAATAGTACTCAAACGTGTTCTTCCATTAGGTATTACAGCTTTGATCATAACTTTCTTTTTCATTGTGATATTTGTTCCGAATTCTGAGAAAGTAAGTGTACTTGTGATAGCAATTTTTGGGATACCCATATTTTTCGGCATATATGCTAAGCGGTATGCAGAAAAACTACTGAACGAGCAAAAATTTGAGGGACGGTAATGCTTCGAGTTATAGTTGTAATTTCAACAGTTCTTTACTTGTGTTGGTCTCCTATTGGGTTTGACCATACCTTATTTAGGCTTGAAGTCTGTTGGTAACTCAAAATAAAATACTGAAATTGGAATTCACGATGATATTTGAAAACAATCTTAGAATGATTTTATTGTTATTACTGGGAGTTTTCCTTTTTTGGTACGACGACTGTATTAAATCTTATCTATAATGGGATGAATACATCCTTGATAATATGTGATTCTCTCTTGGCCAGAACCGATCCAATCTCGATTACCTTGCTAACACCCTCCAACCATCTTCGAAATTCCAGCGATAATCATTGCAGTGTAGCTGGCTTTAAATTACCCTACGAAATTGTGAGATACTTAGCAGGCAAAAAGGAACAAATTCTGACAAAAGAAGACATAAAGGAGTATCTGATCTTAGCTCTGATTTCGATAAATCTTAATCTTAATTGCAGCTTGGATAGAAGCAAATATAACGTCGAAGATTGCCAAAGCAATGTTAAATTCAACAAAAAGTATTTGAAGATTCGCATGAATTTAAGAACATGGGAAAGGTCATCGAAGCTGTATATGAGAATGGAGTATTCAAACCTCTTGGGAAAGTGGATTTAAAGGAAGGGGAGAAAGTGCGAATAAGGATAGAGAAGAGTAGGATATATGATGTTATCAAAGAGTATCAGAAGTACTTCGAGGACATCGACGAAGATTTAACCGAGATACTCTTGAGTGAGAGGAGATGATAGTTCTCGATACGTCAGTAATAGTTGATTCCTTATTACCAAGGCTTGGTGAAAGGTATAAAAAAGCGAATGAACTTTTGAAGAAAGTTAAAGATCAGCGAGTTTACGCTCCTAAGATTTTAAAGGTCGAGTTAGCTACCATTTTGGGAAGGAAAAAGAGCACCAATTTAGTAAGAAAATTCGTTGATGATTTGACGTCTGAAATCAATTTGATTTCAGAGGGAGATCTGTTCGATACAGCATACGAAATCGCATTCTTAGTGAAAGGAAGGGCAGTGGATATCTACTTCATAGCCACAGCAAAGATGACGAACTCAATTCTGATAACGAACGATAGAGTTATGGCAAACAACGCCAAAAAAGCTGAAGTAGAGGCTTATTACCTGATCGAAGAGTTTAATAAAGCTATAAACAGAATAAGAGAATTACAGCAATCTTGATATCGACCAAACCTGATAAATCCCAAACAGCACAGTCGGAATCAAAGCTGATATGAAAGCTTTTTTCAATTCAATTTCCCTTGCATGCTTCACGGCAAAGCTCCAGATTACTAAGCTCCAGATGGTTACTGCGAAGTTTACCATCAAGTTAGAGTAAACCAGATCTTTCGGAACTAAAGATAACATTACAGCTTTCATCACATCCGGATTCTGCTGTAGCTGAGTAATGCTTATTCTTGGGACTTCAGCATTTAAGATGTAATAAGCTGACATCGGAATTGTTATCGCTGAACCTATCAGCGAAGGAAAGAATCCGTAGCCAGTGAACTCGAAAGTTCTCCTGAAGCTTCCATCCCCACCGAAAAATGCTGACAACCGTGCATGATTACCGCTAAAATCAACCAGATTGCAAAGATGCCGATGAATGATCCTATTATTCCGATGTAGGCTCCGATCACGAAAAATTTAGCTATTTCTTCTGGGAAAGCTTGAAATATTTTCGTCGTGAGAATGTATTGATATACTGAAATCAGAACTGCTAATGGAATAACTATCGTCAGCAACGGAATTC
>WAJX01000020.1 GCA_015523665.1 Ferroglobus sp. | reverse complement strand
ATAAAGCTTTCCGTAAGACTTCGAAAGATCTTTTCTGAGTCTTTCAGGCAATCTTAACATCACATCCAACCCTAACTTACTATCAAAGCGTATCTCCCAGCATATTTTATTCCCATTTTTTTTGCAATTTCACTCTTTTCTGGATCTATGATAATAACGTATCCATACCATGTTTTTGAGAAATCGGTACTGCCACAAACTTTACAAACTCCAGATGATCCTATATATTTACATTTCTTACAAGCTAACTCAGTCATTTTTCCACACCTAATTTCTTTAACTCTTCTTCTATCCAACTTAAAGCTCCCAACCAAGGTTGCCTCATTGTTAAACCTATTTTACTCTTTTCTGGTTCTCTTTCTTTTAAACTCAATGCAACTATCCTAACTCTTACAGCATCCCCTTCTTGAAGGCTCTTTTTACTCTCTCTCCCGATTAACCTCTTATTTTTTTCATCATAAACCAAGTAGTCATCCATAACTTGACTCATATGCAAGAGAGCGTCCATGGGGCCTATAGATACAAAAGCTCCAAATTCAACAATCTCAACCACCTCTCCCTCAACAACCTCTTGCATCATAGGTTTGAAAGCGAGAGCATTAAAGACTACATCAAAATAAACTGCTCCATCTCCTTCTATTATCCTACCCTCTCCTATCTCCTCAATACTTTCAATTCCTATTATCATTCCATATTCTTTATCAAGTTTCCCTTCGAATTGTTCCCAAAGTAGGTCTTTAATTACAGAACTTATATCCTCCGAAAGCCTATTAGGTGGGATCCTGACAGTATCTTTAATCTTTAATCTCACATACATATTAATCACCAGAAACACGATTAAATACGGTTCATCGCTTTAAAAGTCTGAATATAAATATTTAACCCAAATGAATATCCATATAAGGGATGTCTATTTAGGTGATATTTTCTTTTTATTTTAAATATATTATCTTGATTCTATTATCAATTTAAATATTAAAATTAATATAAATTTATTTATAAATAAAAAAATTAATACAAATTAGATATGCTCTTTATTTTAATATATTAAATTTTTAATTTATAATTAATTATAAATAATTATTTTTTATAAAAATATCCTAATAAGATATATGATCAATAAACACCCAAACCACAATAGAATTTTAAAGAGTAATTCCTTTTTACTCCCGTGAATTGGGACAATCTAATTTCAACAATGGAAAGAGAAGCTATAAGGAGAAACGCACCTGTTTTTACACTCAAACTTAAATCTAAAGAACCATTTCAAATCATGGTATCAGCAATATTAAGCGCGAGAACCAGAGATGAAACAACAATAAAGATAGTTAACAGACTTTTTAAGAAAATTAAGAAACCAGACGATATATTAAAACTTAGTTTAAACGATCTAGAAAATTTACTCTATGGGGTTGGTTTTTACAGAAATAAAGCAAAAATACTAAAAGAGTTAGCAAAAACTTTAGTCGAACGTTCAAATATTCCTAATAACTTTAATGAACTTGTAAAACTTCCTGGGGTGGGGAGGAAAGTAGCAAATATAATCCTTGCAGAGGTTTTTGGTAGAGACGTTATAGCTGTTGATACACATGTCCATAGGATATCCAATAGACTTGGCGTGATAAAAACAAGATCTCCAGAAGAGACTGAGAGTGAGTTAAAAAAAGTAATACCAAAACACCTCTGGAGGAGAATAAATAAAGCATTCGTAGGATTTGGTCAAACAGTCTGTTTACCAAAAAATCCATTATGTGAAGAATGTCCGATAAATAAAAACTGTCAATATTACAAAAATCGAAAATCGGAATTAAACAAACTGAAATATAAACGAGATGGGAATTTAAAAAACAATAAGAAAAGCTAATGTCTACAAACGTGATACGAGTTCGATCCCATCTATAGTAAACTCAAGCCACTTTCAACCAATTTTTTATATCTTTTTTCAGCTTCATCAGCAATTTTTTCATATAGATTATTACCATGTGAGTCTATTCCAACTATACAAGGCCCAAACTTTTCAACTTCAAAAACCCAAATCGCCTCAGCCATTCCTAAATCCTGCCAATAAACTCCTTTCACTTTCCTAATCTTTAGAGCAGACAAAGCTCCAGCTCCACCAGTATATGCAAGATAAACTCCTTTTCCCTTTAAAGCTTTAACAACTTCCTGATTCATACCTCCTTTCCCAATTATTGCCATACATTCAACCTTCTCTAAGATTTTTGGTGTGAAGTAATTCATTCTAGCTGAAGTGGTCGGACCAGCTGAAATTACTTTCCAATCACCGTTTTTCTTAACTATAGGCCCACAATGATATATCACCGCCCTATTTAGAGTTATAGGTAGTTCTCTCCCATCTTTGATATACTCTAAAAACCTCATATGTGCTTTATCTCTAGCTGTAATTACCTCCCCACTGATATAAACCACATCTCCACATCTGAGCTTTCTAATATCCTCTAATTTTAATGGAGTTTTAAGCTCAACCTTTTCATCCTTGCTTTTTCGTTTATTTCCATTCCCGCGTTTATTTTTATTTATATTATTATTATTTTTATTTATATTTATAACCATATCTACACTCATTAAAATTCACCTCAAAACAACTGTTGCTCTTCTATTCGCCCAACATTGTATGTTTACAGCTACTGGAAGAGAGGCAGTATGACAATGACCTTTTTCAATAAAAACCCCCAGAGCTGTCGTTCTACCTCCAAGACCCATAGGACCTATTCCAAGTTTGTTTATAGCTTCTAGTATCTCAAGTTCATATTCATCCATTTCGGTCATTTTTCTGAGTAAAGCTTTCTTAGCCAATTTTGCACATCCATCAAATGTTGTTCCAATCCCCACACCAACAAAAACAGGTGGACATGGTTTTCCTCCAGCATTTTTTACAGTTTCTACAATAAATCTCGGTATTTCACTAACTTGAGATGGTAAAAACATCTTTAAACTTGACACGTTTTCACTTCCAGCACCTTTTGGAAATACAGTAATTTTCAGAGAATCTCCTTCAACAACGTCCATATCGATATATGGAATATAATGACCAATATTGTTACCAGAATTCTCTCTAGTTACGGGATCAACAGCATTTGGCCTTAATGGTATTTCTCTAGTAGCAATTTTTACTCCTTCAACAATAGCTTGCTTTATATCAAAATCTAAGCATAATTCTCTTCCAACTTCAACAAAAATTACAGGTATCCCAGTATCCTGACAGATTGGTAATTTCATGTTCTTAGCTACTTCTATATTATCAAGTATTGATTTTAAAAACCTTTTAGCAATTTCGTTATCCTCTTTTTTGTATGCTTTTCTTATAGCCTCCACGACGTCTTCTTCAAGCTCTGTTTCAGCTTTCCAAAAAAGCTCTATCACAGCATTGACAACTTCATTATATTCCATATTAATCAACCTCACAATCCTAAAACGTCACTCATCGTATATAACCCAGGATCATCAATATCGTTTATCCATTTAGCAGCTTTAATAGCCCCTCTCGCAAATGACTCCCTACTCCAAGCTTTATGGTTGATCTCAATTCTTTCCCCAAACCCGATGAAATAAACATAATGCTCACCAACAACATCTCCTCCCCTTAAAGCCAATATCCCTACCTCCTCTCCTCTTAAACTTTCCCCATGTCTTCCAAATATAAAATTTACATCTTTTCCCTTTTTTTTCAGCACTTCCCTTATTATTTCACCAGTTTTTAGAGCAGTTCCACTAGGGGCATCTTTTTTAAATCTATGATGAATTTCCAGAATTTCTATATCGTAATCTCCTAAGTTTTCAATAGCTCTTTCGACTATCTTCCAAAAAACGTTAACTCCAATACTAAAGTTAGGACTCATGACTATTGGAATCTTCTTTGATGCGTTCATTATAACTTTTTTCTGCTCTTCATTATGTCCCGTTGTTCCTATAACCAGTTTAATACCCTTTCTTTCAGCCTCTCTAACCAGATTCAGAGTTGATGAAGGTGTTGAAAAGTCTATTGCAATATCACAGTCAAGTGTGTGTATTTCACTCGGATGGGTTATCTTAACTCCCAATTTACTAATTCCAGCTAATTCACCAGCATCTCTTCCTACTTCGTTTATATCAAAAGCTTGAGAGATTTTTAACCCTTCATCAATTGCTATTTTAGTAATTAACTTCCCCATTCTCCCAGCAGCTCCGTTAATCGCTACTCTCATAGAAATCACCAAAGCAAGTTTATTAAGAATTTAATAATGATTTTGATTAATGAATTAACAACAAATCTAGATTATTTAAATTAATTCTAAGCTTTCGAGAACTCTTTTAAGTGTTTCAGTTTTTTCACTACTGAGTTCAACAAGAGGTAATCTGGGCTTTCCAGCAGACAAACCCATAAGTTCAAGAGCTTTTTTAACTGGTATAGGATTTGTGTCTATAAAGAGGACATCAAACAATGGCATAAGCTTAAAATGCAATTCCCTCGCTTCTTTTAGATTTCCATTTTTAAAAGCTATAAACATATCTCTCATAAGTTTTGGAGCCACATTTGCAGCTACACTTATAACCCCCTTACCTCCCAAAGTTAGGATTGGAAATGTTAAGAAATCGTCCCCAGAAAGCACTATGAAGTCATCAGATGTATTTCTTATTATCTCAGCTATTTGTTTTAGATTGCCACTAGCTTCCTTTATCCCAATGATTCCATCAATCTTTGAAAGTTTAATAGCTAAATCTGCTGAAACATTAATTCCAGTCCTACTTGGAACGTTATATACCATCACAGGTATGTTTATCTCGTTTGCAATTGTATTATAATGTTTATAAAGTCCCTCTGGATTTGGTTTGTTGTAATAGGGTGTTACGAATATAGCCGCATCAGCTCCAGCCTTTTCCACCTCCTTAGCTAAGAATAAAGCTTCTCTTGTTGAATTAGATCCAGCTCCGGCAATAACTGGTTTTTTAGATACCTCGCATACGTATTTAACAACCTCAATATGCTCCTCATAACTTAGAGTTGCAGCCTCTCCAGTAGTTCCAGCTGGCATAACAGCATCAACATATCTCTCAAGATAATCCAGATTTTTTCCAATACCTTCAAAATCAACATCAAAATTTTCTTTAAAAGGGGTCACCAACGCTGGAATTATACCTTCAAACATTAACCATTCCCCTATTAACCTTCCTTGTTATGTATCCAGCAACCCTATTTCTAACAGTTTTACTCTTTATATTCGTTAATTCTTGTACAAGCTTTTTATTTTCCTCAAAACTTCCTGTAAAAACATCAGGATATTTCTTTAGTAATTCCATTGCTACATTTTTTATATAGGCGGGCTTTACAGTTCCCATCTCACCACCTATTTTAAAGTTCTGAATTCTGAATAGATATTTAACTTTTGCTCAATAATTTTAATGCTTTCAAATTTTATTTATCTAAGATTTTAGTAAAAAACAGAAAAATCAAAAGACTTAGATAAATAATACTGTAGATTTCGAGATAAACTACTAAAGTCTGAAAATTTCATTTTTAAACCTTTAATACTTCAATAAAAAGTAAATAGATAATGGACAGAATAATGTAAATAATTCTTTGACTATAATTT
>WAJX01000019.1 GCA_015523665.1 Ferroglobus sp. | reverse complement strand
CATCTACACTATCAGAGCTTTTTCTTTCAAAAATAACTCCGGTTTATATTTTGCATATATTGGAGATTTTGACATTAGTCAAGCCGTAAAATACCTTGGAGAAATAGGAATATGTGGTTACAGATCTATAGGTTTTGGAAGATTTAAAGTAAAGGTTGACAAGATGGATTGGAAAAATCAAGGAAAGTATGGGCTGTTAATATCAAAGTGTCTCCCAAAAAAAGAGGAGATATCAAAAATTAAACAAGGAGTCTATAGAATAGAGGAGAGAGGAGGATGGACAGAAAGTAGAAGGAAGAAGAGAGTTAGAGTTTTGATAGAGGGTTCCATAATTCCAGTTGATGTTGAAGGTTGTTTAATTAAATCTGACATCTATAGGAATTATCTAGCATTTATCCTTCCTTTGAGGTGGTATCATTGAAAATTCGGATAGTATCTCCGCTACATATAGGAAACGGGAACCAACTACTTGATATTGACTATGTTTATGAAAACGGAAAAGTAAAAGTGGTTGATTATGATTTAGCATATGAAAAAGGAGATATAAATATAAAAAGAATGTTAGAAAGGGGAATTTTTAATCCAAATCAAGTCAAAAAGTTTGTCAAATATGAACTAGATGCCTACTGCACTATACCAAGAAGAGCAAGAATAAATGAACTCATAAAAATGGAGCATGGCATCTATATTCCTGGATCCTCCGTAAAAGGTGCAATAAGAACAGCTATTCTATGGAAATATTTGAAAGATAAAAATATAAAAGTTAAAAGTAGAGAGATGCTTAAAAGAGTAGAAAGAGAACTATTCGGAGAACCTCATCAAGATTTCATGAAATTCTTTAGAGTTGCTGATAGTAATATACTACCAATTGAAAACGCTGCAGTATATAGCATAGCGATTTTAACGGAGAAAACTGTTAATGGCAAAATAAAACTTGAACCAAAACCATTCTCTATTATAGTAGAATGTATAAAGCCGAGAGTGGAGTTTGATATAGATATTGCAACTAAAGATAAAAGACTTGAAAACTGGGATAAAGTTGTAACAGAGTTTTCTAAGTATGTCCTGGAAATAGAAAAAGAATTCTTTAAAGCCAGAAATGATGGAAGTCTCGACAATCTAATTAATTGGATTGAAAAATTAAAAGATAGGCTTGAATCTGGAGAAATTTTACTCAGGATTGGTTTTGGGACCGGATGGCTATGGAAAACAGTCGGATCACTACTTAGCAAAGAGGAAAGATTGGAAGTAGGGTACAGACTTGGACTCAATAGAGGGAGGAGAGGCAAAGATTTTCCAAAAACTAGAAGAGTTATTGTTGAGAAAAATAAATTTAGTTCTCTTCCTAGTTGGGTTGAGATTAAATGAAAACCTCTATAATTGCTCCTCTTGGCTTAAGCCCCCCAGTGATAACAGCATTTGTCGAGCATGTAGGAGAGGTTAGTGATGTAGTTGTCTTCACTACAGATAACGAGAGAGTTAAGCATGGATTTGAGCTTATAAGAATTGGCTTAAAGCTTAGATATCCTAGGATAAGAGTTCATGAGGTTAGATTACCGTTTGAAGATGTATATACAACTGAACAAAACCTTGAATTCATGTCTATTGCTGCCAAAAAGATAAAAGAGGAGAGAGAGGTGCATAAATGTGACAGAATACTCTTAAACGTCGCTGGGGGGAGGAAAAACATGTGCATAACCTTAACATTGCTTGGACAGTTCTTAGCTGTAGATGGAGTTTATCACGTCATCACAAAAGATGTTGCAATTGTAAATCAAATGCTAGAAAACTTGAGAGAGGAGATAAGAAAGATTTACGATGCAAAAGATGAAGATGAAAAGGTGAAGATTTATAAAGAGAGAGAAAAGCACTTCAATTCCCTACTATTTCCAAAAATGAAAGAATATGAGGTCGTAAGAATCCCCACAATTCCATATCCGTTAAACTATCTAAGAAAGATTCTCAGAGCAATCTACACATCTGAAATCGAGAATCTCTCATCTGAAGAAAAGGAGTTGCTTTTCAGGCATGGATTGCTAAAAAAAGCGGGAAGGAATTATTACGTTTCAGATTACGGCAAAAAATTTGTAGAGGTGCTAATTAAATGAATCAAATAAGAATCCTCTCATTTCT
>WAJX01000018.1 GCA_015523665.1 Ferroglobus sp. | reverse complement strand
GTTGAGGAGAGATTGAAATGAGGAAATTAACTGCGGAGATAGGTGTTGAGGATTTTGGTAAAGAAATAGAACTTTACGGATGGATTCATGAAATAAGAGATCTTGGGGGATTGCTATTCCTTATCTTAAGAGACAGAGAAGGATTTGCTCAGATAACATTGCCAAAGAAGGTTGTTAGTAAGGAGATATTTAAAAAAGCTAGGAAAATTAAGAGAGAGAGTGTTGTAAGAGTTAAAGGAGTTGTAAAAGAAGAAAGTAAAGCTCCGAATGGGTTTGAAATAATTCCATCAGAACTCGAAATATTGAACGAAGCGGAAACCCCATTACCTCTTGATGTCACTGAAAAGGTTAAAGCTGATCTCGATACTAGGCTAAATCATCGTTTTCTAGATTTGAGAAAATTGAGAATAAATTCGATTTTCAGAATTAGAAGTGAAGTTTTAAATGTTATTAGAGATTTTTTCCATCAACACGGATTCGTTGAAGTTCACACTCCAAAAATCGTTTCAACTGCAACTGAGGGTGGGACTGAACTATTCCCAATAAGCTATTTTGAAAGAGAGGCTTTCTTAAACCAGAGTCCTCAGTTATATAAACAAACTCTAATGTCTGCTGGATTTGATAGAGTTTTTGAAATAGGTCCGATTTTTAGAGCTGAAGAACATGATACTGTAAGACATTTGAACGAAGCTATATCAATAGATATAGAGGTTAGCTTCACAGATCATGAAGGAGTTATGAGATATTTAGAAGAATTGATACTCAGAATTCATGAAAAAATTAGTGAGAGATGTGAAAAATTTATTGAGAGAATTGATACAAATTTGTCTATTTCTATTCCAGAGTTACCTTTTGAGAGAGTTAAATACGATGAGGCTATTGAAATTATTGAAAGAAGGGAAAGTATAGAGTGGGGAGAAGATCTCTCCACATCTGCTTTAAAAATTCTTGGCGAGGAGTTTGATGGTTATTATTTCATAGTTGATTGGCCCACAAAAATTAAACCATTCTATGCCATGCCGTATGATAATAAGCCAGAGATTTCGAAAAGCTTTGACTTAATGTATGGCTCTCTTGAACTTGCAAGTGGAGCTCAGAGAATCCATAAATATGATCTTCTCGTTGAGAGAATGAACGAGCAAGATCTCAACCCAGAAAGTTTTGCATTTTACTTAGAAGCTTTTAAATATGGTATGCCCCCACATGCAGGTTGGGGATTAGGACTTGAAAGACTATTGATGGCAATGCTAAATCTAAGAAATATAAGAGAAGCTACACTCTTTCCAAGAGATAGGCACAGATTAGTTCCCTAACTTTATTTTTTAATCGGTGGCACATACCTCTTCATAAACAACGAGTTAGTTACAACACTAACACTGCTAAGAGCCATTGCCATTCCAGCCCATTCTGGTCTGAAAATCAATCCTGAAACAGGATAAAGAATACCCGCAGCTATTGGGATCAGTATTGTATTGTATATCATCGCCCAAAAGAGGTTTTGTTTTATCTTATTTAACGTCTTCTCACTCAACTGTATTGCAGCAACCACATCTTTAAGATCATCTCTCATTAAAACTATATCCCCACTTTCTAAAGCTATATCTGTACCACTCCCCATAGCTATACCTAAATCGGCTTGAGCCAATGCTGGAGCATCATTTATTCCATCTCCAACAAATGCAACAACTTCTCCTTTTTCTTGTAACTTTCTCACCTCTTCGGCTTTTTGATGGGGTAAAACCTCAGCTAAAACTCCATCTATCTCCAGCTTTTTAGCTATCGCTTTTGCTGTTCTCTCATTATCCCCAGTTATCATCACAACTCTCTTCCCCATTTTATGCAACTCCATTATAGCCTTTCTAGCAGATTCTTTGATAGTATCCGCTATTCCAATTGTTCCAATAATTTTACCATTAAAAGCGATGAGTATAGCTGTTTTTGCATCTCTTTCTAGATTTTGAAGCATTATCTCTATTTTATTATCCAATACCAAACCGTTTTCTATCATTAGTTCTCTATTGCCAACCAATATCCTATTTCCATTATAAGATGCCACAACCCCCTTACCAGCCACAATTTCAAACTTTTCAGGCTCTAAAATATCAATCTTCTCACTTTCAGCTTTTTTTATAATCGCTTCAGCTAAAGGATGTTCACTACGCTTTTCAGCTATGGCTGCAACCTTTAACACTTCTGCTTCATCACCATTGAAAGCGATTATGTCTGTAACTTCTGGTTTACCTTTAGTAAGCGTTCCAGTTTTGTCGAAGATAACTGTTGTAACTTTTCTAGCTACTTCTAAAGCTTCACCATTCTTTATTAATATCCCCAGTTCAGCTCCTTTTCCCATTCCTACAGTTAAAGCTGTTGGTGTTGCTAAACCAAAAGCACACGGACAAGCTATAACAAGTACAGCTACCAATGTTGTAAATGCAAATATCGGTATGTTAGCTATGAAATACCAGTAGATAAAAGATATTATGGCTATTGTTAAAACAACCGGTATGAAATATGAAACAATTTTATCTGCAAGCCTCTGAATAGGAGGTTTACTTCCCATAGCTTCTTCAACAAGTCTAATTATTTGAGCTAGAAGTGTATCACTACCAACTCTTTTCGCTTTTATTTTTAAAACACCATTTTTATTAATAGTTGCTCCAACAACCTCATCTCCTTCTTTTTTAAATGATGGGATTGGTTCCCCGGTAATCATTGATTCATCAACGTAACTCTCTCCTTCAACAACAACTCCATCAACCGGGATCTTCTCTCCAGGTTTTACTATAACGACATCTCCGACTTTAACATCTTCTATTGGCACTTCAATTTCTCTACCATCTCTAATAACAACAGCAGTTTTTGCTTGCAAACCCATTAACTTCTTTATAGCTTCACTCGTTTTACCTTTAGCTATACTCTCAAGAGTTCTACCGATTAATAGAAAAGCTAAAAGTATAACAGATGTCTCATAAAATAGATAATCTTTTGGAAGAAAACCTATAGTGGAAAATACGCTTGCAATATAAGCTGAGCCAACACCCATTGAATACATAACATCCATATTCAGCATTTTATGGCTTAAAGCTCTTATAGCAGCTGTAAACATGCCCTTTCCAGAATAGAGCATTACAGGTGTTGCAAGAACGAATTGTATTAAGCTGTTATACGGTATTTCTGGCAATCCTACATATCTACCATACTGTAGGAAGAGTAATATTATCCCAATAGAGACTGCAAAAAATAACCTTTTCTTCATCTCTTTTATAAGTTTTAGCTCTTCTTCTCTTCTTTCATCAACCCCTATACCTCTCTTCTTTTGCTCTTGTAAAGATGTAATTCCAAGGAATTTATATCCTATTTCCTCTATAGCTCTTTTTATCTCTTCTAAATCTACAACATTGGCATCATAAACAATACGTGCTGATTCAGTTGCAAGATTAACATTAACATCTTCAACTCCATTTAACTCATTAATAACAATCTCGATCGTTTTAGCACATGAAGCACACGTCATCCCACCTATCTTTACGGTAACAGCTTTAATGTTCTCATTATTCCTTTTGCCAGTATCAATCTCGGCAACACCATATCCTATACTTTCAATCGTTTTGACTATCTTTTCAAAACTGACTTTAGATGGATCAAACTTAACCAAAGCTGATTCAGTTGCAAGATTAACATTAACATCTTCAACTCCATCTAAATCCTTTAGACTTGTTTCTATTGCTTTAACACATGTTGCACAACTCATTCCAGTAATTTTAATTCTTTCTTCCCTCATAAGTCCACCCTATACTTTTTTCTTAACATCTACTCCTCAATTTTTTATTTATTTGTTTAGAGGTTAATATACCTAATTTCTTACAAATTGTAAAGAAAATTTGTAGAATTTTTTAAAAATGTAAACAAGTGCGTATATCAGCTTCCAGAAAAATATATTAAGGAAGTTCTCCAATTTTGTTTAGATGTCAGAAAGGGACATTATAATTGAAAGACTTGAAAGAAAGCTTGTTGAAAAGGAAAAGAAGATCGAAGAGCTGAAAAAGATTGCTGAGATGAATGTTGAAGAGTTAAAATCAGAGATCTTTAAAGAGATTAGCAAGGGATTTGAAGAGAAGTTTGAGAAACTAAAAAACTTTGAATCTAAAGTTGTTGAGCTGTCTAAAACTGTTGAGAGTCTTATGGATGAAATTCTTTATCTAAAATCAATTATATCTAAGGAAAATGAGGTTAAAGAGGTTAGAGAGGTCGGCGAAGATAAAAAGGATGACATAATAATATGCGACTGAACTATGCATATAAAAAAGATTGAACTAAGAAATTTTAAATCTTTTAGGAAAAAAACTGAGATACCTTTTGAAAAAGGATTTACAGTCATAAGCGGTCCTAATGGTAGTGGAAAATCAAATATAATTGATTCTATCCTTTTTTGTCTTGGATTATCCTCATCTACCAAAGCTTTGAGAGCTGATAGATTGACGGATCTAATTCATAACGCCTCGGATAAAAAAGAGGCTGAGGTAACAATAGTTTTTGATGACTGCGAAAATATAGCTGATGATAAGGAGATTGCAATAACGAGAAAGGTAAAGATTACAGATAAGGGATATTACAGCTATTATTATATCAATAAAAAGCAATGCTCTTTAAATGAAATTCATAGGATTTTGGAAAAAGCTGGAATTTTTGAGGATTCGCTCAACATCATAATGCAAGGAGACATTACTAGGATAGTCGAAATGACACCTTTTCAAAGAAGAAAGATAATCGACGATATTTCAGGAATTTCGGAGTTTGATGAAAAAAAAGAGAAGGCAATTCAAGAGTTGGAAACTGTGAAAGAAAATATAGATAGGATTAATACGATACTGATTGAAGTTGAATCTCGGCTTAAACAACTCGAAAAAGATAAAGATGAGGCGTTGAGATATAAAAGGTTGATTGAAGAAAAAAAAGTAATGGAGAAAGAATTGTTGGCTCATAAAAGAATAGATCTCTTAAAAAGAGTAGAGAAAATTAAAAGAGACATTACGACTCTGGAAAGAGAAAAGGATGAAACTATACATAAGCTCCTTAAGGTAAAAAAGAGTGTTGAGGAATTAAACTACAAACTCGAAGGGATTACAAAAAAAATTTCAGAAAAAACAGATGAAAGGTTTAAAGAATTGCAGGAAGAATTAACTCTTACTATATCAGAATTAGAATCAGCAAGAAGAGAAGGAGAATTTTACAAAAAAGAGATCAAAAAACTTGAAGAGGAGAAATTCAATCTGCTTGTTGAAATATCGAAGCTTAAAGACGAAATCAACTCAATTAGAAAAGAGATTGAAAAACTTCTATTACAAAAAATCAGTGTTGAAGAGACTATAAAAAATCTCGAAAGTCAGTTAGATTTTCTGATGAGAAAGCTCTCTCAAGCTGATGAAAGAAACAGAGATTTGAGAGATGAATTAATATCATTAAAAAATAAACTTGAAGTAATCAATGAGAAAAGAAATAATCTCCTCAGAGAGAAAG
>WAJX01000017.1 GCA_015523665.1 Ferroglobus sp. | reverse complement strand
GCATCTTATCCATGCCCCTTGGGCCAAGGGACGTTTTTACAGTCTCAGCTATAGCTCTAGCAGCAGTTATATTAGCTCTTAGAGCTTCGAATCCGGTAGTTCTTTGTGTACCTTCCTTAAGTATTAATACAGGAACAGATGCCGCAGGAACTGACATCTTACAACACCTCCAGTTAAGAGAAAAGAAAGGTTAAATATAAACTTGAAGCGAAAACAACGCTTCCTGTCGCAGTTTAAGGGTGACCTGACCCAGAACTTAAAGTTTTTCCTTCGACAATACTCTGGATAAACTTATCTTCTGGAGGTACACCGACAAAGGCTACCTCCCCATTTATAGCTATTGTCGGTACAGCGGTTACACCATATTTCTCACCAATTTCTGGAAACTCAAAGGACTCCACTATATCAGAGATCACCCGAGAACTTACGATGGCCGCGCTATTAGCAAGTAATGCAGCATAAGGACAGTAGGGGCATGTGGGCGTAACTATGGTTTCTATGTGAACATCCCTATTTAACTTTGATAAATACTGACGATTTACATCACTTAACTTTGAATTTTTATTAGATGCCATAACTATTGTGTCAAGAAAAGCCCAGGTCTCCTGTCCAAATGGGGCTCCAAGATACCTTATTTTATAGCCATCAAACATTATAACAGGGGCTCCTTTAACTCCAAAGATCTTGTAGGCATTAGAAGAAGCTTTATACACCCTCACAATAACTTTTCCACCAGAAAGTTCACTTATTTCCTCAAGGAAGTCTTTTGTTACTTCACAGTAAGGACATTCGTCTTTATCATCGTTATGAAGGTAATGTAGAACGACCTGGCTTGTCATTTTACTAAATTTCTGGCGAACTACATTTCTGGATCTCTTGTCAAGTACCATTTCCTATCACAGCCTTTGAACAATACAATAAAATAAAAACATTACCCAATCAGCTCTTTACAGTGGTCTCTACCTAGGCCTACGTAAAAACGTTTCTTTGGTAGATGCCGATTTAACGCACTAAAAAGATATTAATGAAGAGTCTATTGTGAATCGTAGGTGGATAACTTGGGGAAGATAAGAAACAAAAACATCAAGAAACTGGCGAAAACACTCCTAGAAAAATACCCAGATCTGTTTAGTGTGGATTTTGAGTCTAATAAAAAAGCGCTTTTAAAGTTTAGAAATTTAATCCAATCTAAAAAGGTGAGAAATCAGGTAGCAGGATACATCGTTAGGTTAATAAAACTAAAAACACGAAAAGAACAAGAAAGTGTAGCTGCTTAGATATTGTGGGGGATGAAGAAACTGGCCTGAATAGATTTAGAAGGATGATCAGGTGCACCTCCACAGACCCCCGCTTGTAAAGGAGGATTGTGAAATGGTGATCGTGTTAAAGCATGGCTCTTATTTAATGAGACTCTCACTGGTTAAAATAAACGAATTAAAACCCCATGAGGAAATTGTGCCAAATCTCGTCAGGAAACTCAAAGATAATATTTTGAGAGATGGTGTTTATACGCACCCAATAATAGTTGACATAAACACTCTGACTATCCTTGATGGTATGCATAGATATAATGCGCTTAAAGAATTAGGAGCAAATTTTATACCGGCTGTATTAGTAGACTACGATCATTCCGGGATAAAAATCAAGAGATGGTGGAGACTGTTTGATCAAGATATTCACGGAGAACTGAAGAAAATATTGGCTAGATGGGGTATACCCTCCAAGTTGCCCGGGTCGACATATTTGGAACTCAGAGAGGCGGGAAACACTGAATATTTTCCAACTAAAAATTCCTTTAATGCGTATAACATTATGAAGAAGCTAGAAAAAATTCTTGTAAACTCTGGTCATAAAGTAGAGTACGTACATGAAGATTTATTGAATGAAGCTCTTAAAGAGGGAAAAATTGGATTCGCCGCCTCACCTTTAACTAAGAGAGAGGTGAGAAAAATTGGGTTATCTGGTCTGTTACTTCCACATAAATCAACTTGTCATGTGTTCCCTGCTAGAATACATAACGTTAACGTCCCCCTTGAGATATTATTCTTAGATGATATAAAAGAGGCTATGATGCTGACCGAACGACTTCTTAAGAACAGAAAAATAATAAGAAAAAAAGGAAGAT
>WAJX01000016.1 GCA_015523665.1 Ferroglobus sp. | reverse complement strand
CGACACCTCTCTTTTCCTCATCTTTTCTAATGAATTTCTCATGAGGTTCTGGATTTTTCTCGATCTCCCCTTTATTAACTATAACCTTACATTTACCACAAGAGCCTTTTCCACCACACAAACTTCTTATACCCTCACCAATCTCCTGTGCAATTTCAAGTATCGTCTTTCCCTTTTTAGCTTTACCCCTTTTTCCTGAAGGTAAAAAAGTTACATGGATATCCATAATGCTGGGATGCAAAAAAGATATTTAGGGGTTTCCCCTATAATTTTCATATGAGAGCAAGTATAGTCTTCTCACCTTTTCTAAAAAATTCCTATTACATAGGCCCATGCAGAAAAATAGACGGTATCGAAAGAGTTTTGGAGAGGTTTTCAATCTCTTATCATCTTCCAGACATTGATAATTTTGAAATATATAAGTATCATGATATAAAAATTATTGAAAGGATAAAGAAATTGCCTTTTGCAGATGCTGTAATAGAATCCATAAAATGTGTTATAAAGGGAGCCGAACTTATAAAAATTGATGATTTAGTTGTTATTCCAACTGCTGGAACTGGACATAAAGCTGATGAGATGAGATTTTCTGGCTATAGCTTTTTAAATGATATAAAAACGTTTTTAAAAGCCTTGGAATCTGAAATGAAATGTGTTGTCATAGATGTTGATAGGCATCATGTAGAGGGTGGAAACGATTACCTTTGCATATGTGAAGAGGGTTCATGTATATGCTTTGAAGAAGATGATACTACCTTAATTAAAAATTTTAGAGATGTGTTTGAAGATGCACTCAAAAGAGATCCAGACGTTTTAATTCTTTATTTAGGATTGGATATACATGAGAGAGAGTATTTTGGAAATGGAGTGAAAACCGAAACGATAAGGGAAATAGTAAAGATATTCAACAGTTTTAATGGTAAAAAAGTGATAATTATAGCCGGAGGTTCGAGAGATGATGTTGCTGAGGAAGTTTTTAAGGCTATGATGGAAGAACTTAAAATCATTTAGATTTATATGCCTTAATTATTATAGGATATTGTGATGACAGGTGAGATGGTGATTAAATTTCTTGATACGATGATAAAACAGATTGAAAATCTAAGAAACAACATCGAATTAGATAGTATTTTAGAATTCATCTCCTCAATTCAAAACGCTGAAAGAATCTTCGTTATGGGTGCTGGTAGGAGCGGATTTATAGCAAAAGCATTTGCCATGAGACTTATGCATCTCGGGTATAATGTGTATGTTGTTGGAGAAACGGTTACACCTAGAATAGAGAGGAATGACATCCTCATAGCAATTTCTGGTTCTGGAGAAACTTCATCCATTGTTAGTATAAGTAAGAAGGCAAAGGAGATGATAGGCTCTAAGCTCATAGCAATAACCGGAAGGAGAAATTCACCCCTTGCAGAGATTAGTGATGTTGTTGTTTTACTTAAAGCAAAACTTAAAACTGATGAAGATGAGGAACTCTCAAAGATTGCTCCTCTTGGAACGATGTTTGAACTTACAAGTATGATATTTCTCGATGCTATTATTGCAGAACTCATGAAAATTAAAAACATGAGTGAAAAAGATCTTGCAGAGAGACATGCTGTATTGGAGTGATAGAAAGATGAATAGAGAGTTAGATGATATGTTTGAGTTAATAAAAAAATTATGCAACTCTCATGGAATCTCGGGATATGAAGATGAGATCAGAGATGTTATAAAAGCTGAAATTGAAGGTTTTGTTGATGAGATAAGAGTCGATAAATTGGGAAATCTGATATGTATAAAAAATGGGAATGATTTCACTCAGATGCTAACAGCACATATGGATGAAGTGGGATTTCTCATAAAACATATCGATGACAAAGGATTCTTAAGGATAACACCCATAGGTGGCTGGTTTTCACAAACTGTATTGAATCAGAGAGTTGTCATTCATGGTAATAAAGGTAAAGTATATGGAGTTATAGGCTCAAAACCTCCTCATTTGATGAGAGATGAGGAAAGAAAGAAAGTTATTGAGATAAAAGATATGTTTGTCGATATCGGAGCGGAGAATAAAGACGATGTAAAAAAGATGGGGATAGAAATCGGAAATGCAGTGACAATTGATAGGGAAGTTGTAAAAATGGGAAATAGAGTTACAGGAAAAGCTTTTGACGATAGAATCGGTGTAGCTGTTATGATAGAGTGTTTAAAAAAGGTTGAAACAAGCTCAACAGTATATGCAGTTGCAACTGTGCAAGAGGAGGTTGGATTAAAAGGAGCGAGAGTTTCGGCTTTTAGCTTAAATCCTGATGTTGCCTTAGCGATAGATGTTGCTCCAGCAACAGATTTTCCTGGAGGTGAAACAGCTAATGTTGAAGTGAAACTCGGAAAAGGACCAGCGATAACAATAGCTGACGCCTCTGGGAGAGGTTTGATCGCTTCGAAAAAAATACTTGAATGGTTGAAAACTGCTGGAGAAAAAGCAGAAGTTGATTTTCAACTTGAGGTTACTGAGGGGGGAACAACAGATGCAACTGCAATACATCTAACAAAAGAGGGAATTCCATCTGGAGTTGTGAGTGTTCCAGCCAGATACGTCCATACACCGGTTGAGGTCGTAGATCTCAGAGATGTTGAAGCTACCGTTAAATTAGTATCAAAAGCCGTTGAAATTGCTGAGGATATCTTCAAGTTTTAGTAAAATAAAAATTAATTTTTAAAATAAAAAAATATAGTTAATAGTTAGATAAATAATTAAAATAAAAAGATAGATGATGATAATGGTGAATAAGATAATTAAATCTATTTAATAAATTATAATTATTTTACATATAATTTTATTAATTAATTTATTATTAATAATCTATAATAATTTGTGTATTGTCTTGCTATCAGCACAAATAAGGATTAGTTAGATAAAGAAATTGATAATAATTGGTAATCGAGTAAGTAAATTAGTAAAATTTTAATATCGTTTTCTTAAATCACAGGCAGGTGTCTATTATGGAGATTACAAGAGAATTACTTTTCGGAGTTGAAAACTCGATTGTGTTAACTTTTCATTACGTGATTTTCATCATCGCTGGTTTGATCTTTTTGATAGGTGTTATCAGATGGTACAACATAATCAGATCTGGTAGGAGAGATGAGCCAAGATTTGACAAATTTGGAGAAAGAGTTGTCAGATTTTTCAGGGATGCAATATTTTTCATCAGACTTTACTTAATAGAAGCAAAGATTGGAGTTATGCACATCTTAATTCTCTGGGGATTTGTGATTCTCACGATTGGAACTATAATATTAACAATAGCTGATCATATAACCTCCTCTTTTTTTAAAGGAACATTTTATTTAATCCATGAAGCTTTAATGGACATAGCTGGGGTAGCTTTAATCGTTGGCATTTTCATAGCAATTATTAATAGATACCTTCTAAAACCTTCAAGATTCCAAAAGAGGTATCCAGCTTGGGATGATAGTAGTACTCTCCTCCTATTACTAATCATTTCAATCTTGGGTTTTATTGTAGAATCTTTAAGAATTGCAAGCGGTTCTCCAGCATATACAGCCTTTATTGGGAAGATTTTATCTCCTTTATTTAAATTCAATCTTACCGATTATAGAATAGCTTGGAGTATTCACTCTTTACTCGCGATAATATTCATAGCCTTAATTCCATTCACCAAACTCTCACATATAATCGCATCTCCTCTAAATATTTTAACAAGGACTAGAAGAATTAGCTGGAGAGAGATAGAAGATGAAGATTATATGGGTGCTATAAATGCTGAAGATTTACAATGGAGAGATCTACTTTCAAGTATCGCATGCATGCGTTGCGGAAGATGTCAAAATGAATGTCCAGCTACAAATTCTGGAACGACTTTATCACCAATGTTTCTAATGCAAAATCTTAGGAAAGAGCTTTCTAAGGCATATGACATCCTCGGGAGGAGGAAGAGAGAGACAACTCTACTAAACAAAATTCTTGACATGGAAGCTGTATGGGCTTGCACAACATGTAGAGCTTGTATGGAGACATGTCCAATTTACATAGAACAGATGGAAATAATCGGAGAAATGAGAAGAGGAATAGTTGAAAGTGGAGAAGCTCCACCAGATATAAGAGATTTCCTAAACAACATGCAAAAGCAAAGAAACCCATGGGGAGAAGGAAAATATAAAAGGGATGCTTGGATGAAGGATTTAGACGTCCCTAAAGTAAAAGATTCAGATTTTGAATGGCTTTGGTGGGTAGGTTGTCAGGTTTTCGATTCGAGAAATAGAGAGATAGCAAGAAAAATCGTAAGAATTTTGAATGAGGTAGGTGTAAGTTATGCTGTTTTGGGTAGAGAAGAGGGTTGCTGTGGAAATGATGTGAGGAGAGTAGGTGAGGAAGGATTGTTTCAGTTAATGAGAGAAGAAAACCTGGCTATATTTGAGAAATATGGGGTTAAGAAGATTATTGTAACATCACCGCATTGTTTTAATGCATTTAAGAATGAATACGGTAATCAGAAT
>WAJX01000015.1 GCA_015523665.1 Ferroglobus sp. | reverse complement strand
CTTTGTTACTTCATCCATCCAATCCCTCTTATATCTACAACCTAATTTCATTAAATAATTAATTTAAACTTAATTAATAATTAATAATTTGATTAATTAATAATTATTTTTTAACCTAAAATTTATAATAATTCATAATAACCCCAACTCATCTTTAACCTCCTTAAGACTCTCTATAGCTATCTCACAAAATCTCTCCAATGGCATTATTTTCTCAATCATCTTTATCCTATTTCTATCACATCCAGCAGCAAAACTCTTTTCTTTGAATTTCTTTTTGACTGTTTTTAATGTTACTTCCGTAATCTTCCCTCCTTTAACAAGAGCACACGCTACTATTAATCCAGAAATGCTATCTGCTGCTTGGAGAGCGATTTCAACAGGATTCTCATAGTTCCCGAATAAGATGTGATTATGCCTCTTAACTACCTCAGCAATATCTGCGTATCCCTCATCTTCCAATATTTCAGCTCCTTTTTTTCCATGTAAATTCATATCCCCGGCAGTTATCTCATAATCGATGTCATGAAGTAACCCTATTTTCTCCCATAACTCTTCATCCTCCCCCAACTGCATTGCAACATTTCTCATTATCGCTCCGGTTGCTATGCAATGCTTTATTATCTTCTCGTCTCTAACATACTTTCTCAACGTTTTCAAAGCTTTCAATCTTGATTTCTGTTTAAATTCCTGTCTTTTTTTCGGTGATGTGTCATTTAAATACACCATGCAACACCACCATAATTTTTTATTATTTTTATAATTTTTTATTTAAATATATATTTAATTTATTTTTTATTTATTAATTTTATTAATTATTCTATAATTTAAATCATCTACATCCATAAGCTGAATCTACATCTATTGGATAATTCCCAGTCAGACATGCAAGACATAGGTCCTCCTTTTTAATTTTAACCGCTTTTAAAAGACCATCAAGACTTAAGTATGCTAAGCTATCAGCATTTATCTCCTTTCTTATCTCTTCAACTGTTTTTCTAGAAGCTATCAATTCCTCTCTGGTTTGCATATCAATCCCAAAGTAACATGGAGATATTATCGGTGGACTGCCGACTCTAAAATGCACTTCTTTAGCTCCTGCATCTCTCACCATATCAACAATCTTCCTACTAGTAGTCCCTCTGACAATGCTGTCATCGATTAAAACTACCCTCTTCCCTTTCACATTCCCCTTCACTGTATTCATCTTAATCCTCACAGAAAATTCTCTCAAACCTTGGGATGGCATTATAAATGTTCTGCCAACATATCTGTTCTTTATCAAAGCTTCGAGATATTTTATCCCTGAAGCTTCTGCAAAGCCTATTGCTGAAGTAGTCCCACTATCAGGGACTGGAGAGACTATATCAGCTTCGACTGGGGATTCCTCCGCAAGAATTTTACCGATACTGTTTCTAACCTCATAAACACTTCTACCATCAATAACCGAGTCTGGTCTTGCAAAATATATGTACTCAAAAACACATATCGCCTTCTTTTTACTTTTTTCAATGAAAACAGATTTAATTTCACCGTTTTCAACTATTATCGCCTCTCCAGGTTTAACATCTCTGATCAATTTTGCGTTAACCGCATCTATTGCACAACTTTCACTTGCGAAAACATAGCCAAAGTCTGCTTTTCCAAAACAAAGTGGTTTAAATCCCAATGGATCTCTAAAAGCTATTAGAGTGTCATCTATCGATATGATGAGGGTGTAACTTCCCCTAAGTCTTTTGCATAAAAGCTTCAAAGCATCTTCTATGTCATGTGAAAGCAATAGTTTAGCTAGAAGCTGTGCGATAACTTCCGTATCTGACTCGCTCACAAAAACACTCCCTAACTTTTCAAGCTCCTCTCTGAGAGCCAGATAATTGACGAGATTGCCGTTATGAGCTATAGTAATAACACCACTTTTAGTCCTAACAACAAACGGTTGAGCATTTTCTATTTTACTACCACCAGTTGTTGAATATCTTACATGACCAACAGCTATTTTTCCTTTAAGTGTTCTGAGAGTTTCTTGATCAAATACATCATTAACCAACCCCATACCCTTCACTATCTTTATATCATCTCCAAAAACAGCTATTCCTGCTGACTCTTGTCCACGATGCTGAAGAGAGAAGAGAGAATAGAAAGTTAAATGTGCTGTGAGATTCTCATCTTTACAATATATCCCTACAACTCCACACATTTCAATATCTATCTTTCTTTTTCTTAAGCCAATTGTATCTCCTCAATCTTTTACTCCTCCCAAATCCACATGACGCACAATAACCTTTCCTCCTATGGAATGATACACTCCCACATCTCCTACATTTTATATGAACAATCTTTCTTCCCCTCTTTCCAAATGATGCAGTTCCATCAGACATTTTGCCACCTCATCTCCTTTCATTACTCTTCTTTCTCTATTAGATTATTCCAAACTTTTCTATTTCTCCATTTTTATTTTATTTCATCAATTTTGTTATTTCATCATTTTTTATTTCTATTCTATTTCCCACTTTTTATTGAGATTTTATTGAGATGGTGAGACAAAGACGACAGTATCTCCCCTTATTACAACGCTCCCAAGCTTTCTCACAACATTACCGTTTTGTAATTCTTCAGCATCGATTAATACAAGATTCATGTGTATGTCGTACCCATCTAAAGTCCCTCTGAACTCCCTACCACCCTTAAGTCTTACAAGCACCGGCGTTTTGAGGGATTTGTTAAGAACATCTAAAGGCCTTGCCATGCTATTCCTCCAAGAATCTTTTATGCAGGCATTGATTTATAGGTATTTAAAAATATCGGAGGGGATTTATGAAGAGGCAGATGTTAAGAAAAAAGGAGGCAAGGAGTGTTCTTCAAGAGATAAAAATGAGGAGTGGAATTGAGTTAGAAGGAAGTGTTGAAAGAGTTGAGATCAATGGAAAGACCGCTATTCTTGTGAATGGTGAATTTATAGCTATTGAATATAGTGGACTTTATTACCTCTCAGTTTATGGAATCATGAAGTTTAAGCCTAAAAGAGGGAAGGTGGTTGTTGACAAAGGAGCAGTGAATTTCATCCTCAATGGAGCCGATGTTATGAAACCTGGGATAGTTGAAGCCGATGACAGAATAAAAAAAGGGGATTTTTGTTATGTTGTTGTTGAAGAGAAAGAAATTCCTCTTGCTGTTGGAATCGCTCTTGTTGATGGTAGTGATATGAAAGGAAGAGGAAAGGCTGTAAAAAACATTCACCATATAAAAGATAAGTTATGGAGAGCCTTTTTTAAATAATGGAACTAAAAGATTATTTAAAAAAATAAAATAAAAATAATAATAACATATAACACTTAAACCAAAGAATTAAACTAAAGATTTGCAATTAAGGTTATATATAAAGCTACAT
>WAJX01000014.1 GCA_015523665.1 Ferroglobus sp. | reverse complement strand
GAAAGAGAGTTTGATGTTGTTAAATTTGAAGGTAGAAAGTCCAGATTACACTTCATAATGAGTTACTCTCCCAGGTTTTACTCATTTATTAGAGATATTGTGAGATCATTAATTGATAAAAGGAGGAGAATGGGGAAAGGAGCGAAGATATTAATATTTGCAAATAGCTATAAATCAGCAGAAACAATTATATGGATTTTAAATAGAGATGGAATTAAAGCCAGAATCCATAAAGGTGGATTACCAAAAAATATCAGAGAAGAAGTGGAAAGAGATTTTAGGAGTGGAAAATTAAAAGTTGTTGTAGCCACAACCACACTTGAATTAGGGATAGATGTTGGGGATGTTGATGTTGTCATCTCTGAGTTAGTTCCATTTCCACAATTCATCCAAAGAAGTGGAAGAGCTGGGAGAAAAGGACAAGATAGTATTGGAATTTTGATTTTACGTGAGGATAGTATAAGTAACTATTATAGAATGTATCCTGAAAGATATTTTGAAGATGAACTCTTCTGCTACGCTGAAAAGATGAATGAAGAAGTGATGAGATATCATGGAATTTCAATGATTATCGAAAAACCAACCCCTATAGATGAGCTACCCCAAGAATTGAGGAATGTTATAAGTGATTACCTCTCGACAAATAGTAAGTTTTTATTCCCAAATGCAAGGGGGAGGAGATTTGTTTCAACTTTTAACATGAGGGGGATAGGGAGAAGTGTTAAGATATATATGGATAATAAGCTAATAGGTGAAAGAAGCTTACCGATGGCTGTTAGAGAGTTGTATCCGAATAGTATCTTCATACACAATGGAATAAAAATGAGAAGTGTAGAATTGGATTTGGAGAGATTTATAGCTAAAGTAAAGCCTTATGAAGGAAGAGAAATAACTGATCCTCTTTATACATCTATTCCTAAGGTTATAAATATTGAAGAGAAGAAAATATACCCAGTAAACTCTGCATATTGTAATCTAGAGATTACAATTACAATAGATGGATACATTAGCAGAGATGTTTATTCTAACGAGAAATTAGATGTCGTTTATCTTGATGAACAAATTAGTTATACGTTCAAAACTAAAGGATTCGTAATGAGAGTCCCATTTCCAGATTACATGGATTACGATGAATTCTACTCAGGCTCTTTTCACGCACTCGAACATGTCCTTATAGAATCGACCAATCCTCTAACTGGAGGGAGTAATTATATGGGAGGAATATCCACTCCGAATGGAGATATCTTTGTTTATGATTCCACACAAGGAGGAAGTGGATTAAGTAAACTTCTTTTTATCAGATTAGATAGAGCTTTGGAGATAGCTAAAGATGTCATGGAGGGTTGTGATTGTAAAAGAATTGACGGCTGTCCGAAATGTACTTATAGTTATCAGTGTGGAAACGACAACTATCCCTTAAATAGAATTGGAGCCATTAATATAATCAAGAAGATACAAAAAGGTGAGAGAAGAGAGTTAAATATTGAAAGTTATGATGTGTATTATGTATGATTAAATGTTAGTTTTAGTTAGCCTTAATCTCCTAAAGCTTAGAAGATCTTTTTTCAATTTCCCTTATATACATCTTTACATCTTCTAAATCTTCTTTGAGCCTTTCAATACTGCTTTTTGCATCTTTTCTAATCCTTGCTCCATGTTGTGTCGGTTCTATTATCCCAGAATGTTCAAGCACTCTTAATGAGTATCTCACTTTATGTTTCGGCATGTTTAAAATGACGGCTAATTTAAATATTCCGATAGGTTGATTTTCCATAACGGTTTCCAGAACTTGGAGGTGTCTCATAGCTATTTCAGCTTCATTTTTTAGTTTTCTCAACACCATCTTCCAACACCGTGTTAAATATTAACATAGGATTTATTTAAAATTTATTCAACAAAAATTTATTCAACAATTTATTCAGCATACAACTAGAAATTTTAATTCCAAATAACGTTTATATTTCATCTTTAATCAAGATTACTATCCTCACAATCTTAGGTAAATTTAAGTAAATCACAACAAAATTTAAAAACTTTTAAAAGATCATCTCTTAATTTTAAAACACTATTTAAAACACTAATCTATTCTATTTGGAGAAAAACTACTTCGATTCCAGCATCTTTGAGGAATTTCAAACCTCTTTCGTCAGCATACCTCTTTCCATAAACTACTCTTTTTATTCCAGCATTTATTATCATTTTAGCACACATTATGCATGGTTGATGAGTTGTATAAAGAGTTGCACCAACTATGCTCACGCCATGAACTGCAGCTTGTATTATCGCATTCTGTTCAGCATGAACCGCTCTACATAACTCATGTCTCTCACCGGATGGAACATTTAATTGCTCCCTCAAACAGCCGATATCAAGACAATGAGGTAGATTTGATGGAGCTCCGTTATAGCCGGTTGCCAGTATTCTTTTATCTTTAACTATAACAGCTCCAACATTTTGACGAAGACAAGTGGATCTTCTCGAAACAACTTTCGCTATTTCCATAAAATACTCATCAAGTCCTGGACGCATTGTAGTTTAGACAGAATATAGAATTATAAGATTTTGGTGGTAAGGCTAAAGAATTAAAGAATCGAAATACTTCCTTGTGGATCTATTCCTATCAGTATATCACTTAAAACCTCTCTATTTCTCAACCTTTCTCCACACCTCTCGACTATAAATTTTAAGAGCATTGGCCCACTCATTTTAATCTTTATTCCCAGTTCATCGGCTTTTTTATAAACAATCCCAGGAATGTCATAGAGATCTGTTCCTTTGGGAATCAATATGACAGATTTATAAAGGATTGTCTCAATTAACTTAATCGTATTGTATGCTTTCTCTATATTTCTCTTTGCCGCTCTTTCAAGAGCGCATACATTACTCCTCGTAGTTCCTAAAGCTTTAGCTATTTCAGCTAAGCTCTCACCCTTTTTTCTTCTCACATAAACTTCTAATTGTCTCTCAGTTAGAAATGTGTTAAACACATTCATTTAACAAAAATTTTAATTAAATTAAATAATTTAAAGATTTCGATGATCTTTAGGAGAGATTTTATCAAAATATCACTTCTATCCCCTCTTATCCTCTCAAGCTCTTTCTCTGTATATACAGCAGGATGTGTCAAGAGATATCTTGGATATGATAAAAAACACAGGAATTATATAGAAATTCTATATGCTGGGAGTCTACAAAGAGAAATGGAGGAAATTAAACAAGTTTTCGAAGAAAAAACAGGAATTGAAATTAGATGTGAAGCTAAGGGTTCTGTGATGATTGTAAATCTTGTGAAAGATGGCTATATAATTCCAGATATAATAATCTCTGCTGATATTACCCTTCTCGATGAATTAATACCAAAGATAATCGATAAATATTTCATTTTTGCATCTAATAGCATCGTCCTTGCAAATTCATTCAACTCAACAGATTTAACAAATAGTAATTGGATGAGTGAGTTACTATCTGGGAAGTATAAAATTGGAATGAGCAACCCTCTTTCAGATCCCTTAGGATATAGAACACTAATAACTCTAAAGCTTGCTGAGAGATATTACAATATAGAAACTGAAGAGCTTGAAGAGCTTGTAAATAACATCCTGATTTTTGGAGATGAGATCGATCTTCTTGCAAATTTAAAAATGAATAACATAGATATGGCTTTTCTTTACAAAAACATGGCAATAAACCACAACCTGAAATTCATTGAACTTCCAGACAAAATAAATTTAGGATCATTCGAGTATGAAGACTTTTACAATAAGGTGGAGATAAGTGTAGGAGATAGAAAGTATAAAGGGAGAACTATTCTATACGGTATTGCAAAAACTCGTTGGGGTATTGACAACTCATTTTTAAGTTTTTTCATGCGAGAAGGTTTAAAGATCCTCAAAAAGCATGGATTTAGAATTATGGTGATGAGAAATGAGGTTCAGTAAATACCTTCCGTTTTTGCTTTTTTTATATCTTCTCCTTCCATCTCTTTCAGCCTTACTAAACTTTTCTCCAAAAATATTTGTTGAGCTGAATAAGAAAGAGTTGTTCAATGCCCTTCTTATTTCATTATCCTCAGCTACAGTTACAACATCTATCTCTGGAATTTTTGGTATCCCTCTGGCATACATAATCGCTAGAAGTAGTGGAAAATTAAAGAGTTTTATAGAAGCTGTAATAATCTCTCCACTCGTTCTACCGCCTATAGTAACTGGACTTCTCCTTCTCTCTATATTATCTCCCAAGGGTTTTATAGGAGCTTTATTCTATAACTTTGACCTGAGAATAACCAGAACGTTCTTTGCAATAGTTTTAGCCCAACTCGCTGTTGCATCTCCATTTACAATAATCTCTGCGAAATCTGCTTTTGAGGAAATAGATGTGAAGTTAGAGTTTGCAAGTAGACTTCTGGGAAAGAGTAGTTTAGAAACATTTCTTAAAATCTCATTACCACTTGCAAAGAAAGGGGTAATAGCTGGTTTAATGATGACTTTTATAAGGAGTGTCGGTGAGTTTGGAGCTACTTTTATGCTCGCTTATTTCCCAAAAACCTTACCAATATATCTGTACACATCATACCTGAGTGGAGGAATTGAAAGATCTGCTCCCATTGCTTTCATTCTTTGGCTTTTTAGTGTAACTTTCATTATAATAATCCGATATATAGGTGGTAGAATTGCTGAGACTTGATAAGGTATGTAAGAAGATAGGAAGACTAAAAATCGAAGTTTCTGGAGAATTTGAGAATATAACAGCTATTCTCGGCCCTAATGGAAGTGGCAAGACAACGCTACTTAACATCATCTCTGGATTGGTTAAACAAGATAGTGGGAGAATATTTCTTAATGATAGAGAAATAACAAATTTGCCACCTGAGAAAAGAAATATAGGTTACGTCTTTCAAGATTATGCTTTATTCCCCCATATGAACGTTAAGGAAAATTTACTATATGCCGGAAGAGATGGGACTGGAAAGATAGAGGAGATATCTGAGATTTTAGAGATAAGAGATTTTTTGGATAAACCCGTTAATATGCTCAGTGGTGGAGAAAAGCAAAAAGTAGCTTTAGCAAGAGCTCTTGTAAATGATCCAGAGCTTTTATTGTTAGATGAACCGATGAGTAACGTTGATGAACTTATGAAAAAGAGGCTGATAGTTGAAATGAGATCTCTTCTTAAGAAGCTTAGTATCCCCACTTTGTATGTTACACATAATAAAAGAGAAGCATTATTAATTGCCGATGAAATAGCTGTTATGTTCAATGGAAGAATTCTTCAAATTGATAAGGCTGATAAAGTCTACGAAAAACCGATAAATAGATCTGTTGCTAAATTTATGGGAGTTGAGAATGTTTTTGAAGGAATTATAAAAGAAGTTAGAAGGCAAATCAAGATTGAATGGAGTGAAGGATTTGTTTATTCCACATGTAGTGAGAGAGGGTTTGAAATAGGTGAGAGAGTTGAGTTTTGTATAAGACCAGAGTATGTTATGGTTATAAGAGAAAATAAACCTATTAATGAGAATCTTGTGGGCAATATATACCATGGAAAGATTGTGAATAGTGTTAATATTGGAGGAGTGTATGAGATAATTGTGAAACTTAAAGAAGAATACGTTACAGCTCTAATACCCGATCATATATATCACAGATTGGATTTAGATAAAAAGGAGAGGATTAGCATAGGCTTTAGAAAAAACAAAGTTCATGTTATGAAGAGTCAAGATTTTCATTTATGAAATTTATTTTTAGGTTTCTTTTTAATTTCTTAACCATTTCTAAATCCGATTTCTTTCCGAAATTTTTCGGGATAATTGTAATATAATCTTTTTTTCTGCTTAGCAAGAGTTTACAAATTCGAACCAAGTAAGTAAATTGTGAGCAATCATAATTCGAGGTGTAATTATGAGTGCTGTATTCAATGTGAAGATAAAGATTCTCTTACTTCTCGTATTTTTCGCACCTATACTTTTATCTTCTATCTCTCTTGCTCAAACCCAAAGTGGAGAGGAGCTATTTTCAACTAAATGTGCTGGTTGTCATACCATAGGTGGTGGAGACACAATAGGCCCAGATCTCCTCGGAGTTACAGAGAAAAGAGACACAGAATGGCTTGTTAAAATCATATCTGAGCCAGAGAAACTTTTAGAGGAAAAAGACCCAATAATGATGAAACTCGTGTCAAAATACGGATTAGTTATGCCAGAGTTGGGGGTAAGTGAGGGGGAGGCATTAAAAATTTTAGAATATTTAAAGCAATTCTCTCCTAAAGTTCATAAAACTAATGAAACTCCAACAAACATAGAATTACCAAAAGGAAATGCTGATATAGGTAAATCAATTTTTATCGGTGAGATTAAATTTAAGAAAGGCGGAGCTCCTTGCATATCTTGTCATTCATTGAAAAACCTTGGCATTTATGGGGGAACTTTATCAAAAGATCTCAGCGATGTCTACAACAGGCTTGGAGAAAAAGCACTTTACAATGCGTTAAAAACTCTCCCATTTCCAGTAATGAGAGATATCTACACTGGAAAGCAATTGACCGATGAAGAGATTTACAACCTAATCGCTCTTTTTAAGGAAGCTTCAGAAGTTTCAAAAGCTCCAAAGATCCAAGAAGGATTTCTGACTCAATCTCTTTATCCAACAATTCCCTTGGGGATGTTGTTTATAGTGATGATATTCCTCTCTTTTTATTATTGGAGGGTGAAATGAATGCAAAGGATAAAGGATGTTTTCTCTCCCAAGCTTAGAAGTTGGGAAGAATTCTATAGGAATAGATGGCAATACGATAAGGTTGTTAGAAGCACTCATGGCGCTAACTGCACTGGGAGTTGTAGCTGGTGGATATATGTTAAGGATGGAATTGTAACATGGGAATTACAAGCAACTGATTATCCAAATTTCAATCATGATGTCCCAAACTATGAACCAAGAGGGTGTCAGAGAGGGATAAGTGCTTCTTGGTATCTTTATAGCCCTTTAAGACCAAAGTATCCATACATCAGAGGTGTTTTACTCGATTTATGGAGAGAGGCTAAGGCTAAGGAAGGAGATGCTGTAAATGCATGGAAAAGTATCGTTGAGAATAAGGAATTGAGAGATAAGTATGTAAAGAAAAGAGGAATGGGCGGATTTAGGAGGATAAGTTGGGATGAAGCCTTAGAAATAATTTCAGCTTCTCTTATATATACAATCAAAAAATACGGACCAGATAGAATAATAGGTTTTACACCAATTCCAGCCATGTCAATGATTAGCTACTCTTCTGGAGCGAGATTCCTCCAACTCATTGGAGGTGTTTGTTTAAGCTTTTATGATTGGTATTGTGATCTTCCTCCAGCATCCCCTCAAGTATGGGGAGAGCAAACAGATGTAAATGAATCAGCTGACTGGTATAATGCTGGATTTATAGCTATAATGGGAAGCAATTTAAACATGACAAGGACTCCAGATACCCATTATCTTGCTGAGGCTAGATATAGAGGGGCTAAAGTTGTTGTTTTCTCACCAGATTACAGCCAAGTTAGTAAATACGCTGATGTTTGGATTCCAATTGAACAGGGACATGATGCTGCGTTTTGGATGGCGGTAAATCATATTATAATGAAAGAATTCTACTTTGATAAAAAAACGAAATATTTTATGGAGTATGTGAAGAAATACACCGATTTACCATTCCTCGTAAAGTTAAGGAAGGATGGTGATGTTTACGTTCCTGACAGATTTTTAAGAGCTTCTCAAATAGAGAAGGGAAGGGATCTTAAAAATTCTGAATGGATTCTATGTGTTATGGATAAAAATGGTGAGATAAAGATTCCTAATGGGAGTATCGGCTTTAGATGGGCTGAAAATGGAAAATGGAATTTAGAGATGAGAGATGCTGTTGATGGAGAAGAGATTGATGTGAGGTTAAGTCTGATCGGAATTGATAAGGTTAAGGTACGCTTTTTCTATGAAGATTATGGAGAGAGTATAAGAGAAGTTCCAGCAAGTGTTGTTAGAACTGTTGAGGGAGAAGTTGTAGTTACGACAGTTTTTGATTTACTCTCAGCCCATTTGGGAGTGTCAAGGGGTTTAGATGGAGATTATCCGAAAGATTATGATGATGATAAACCCTTCACACCAGCATGGCAGGAGAAGTATACAAAAGTTTCTAGGAATACCGTAATAAAGATTGCAAGAGAGTGGGCTGAGAATGCTGAGAAGACAAAAGGTAGAAATCTTGTGATAATAGGGCCTGGAGTTAATCACTGGTATCATAATGACTTAAATTACAGGGCCGTTATAACAGCCTTAATACTGACTGGAAGTGTCGGAAAGAATGGAGGAGGATTAGCTCATTACGTTGGACAAGAGAAGGTAGCCCCCCTCTCATCTTGGGCTGTTGTGGCTTTTGCTCAAGATTGGATAAAACCTCCAAGGTTGCAGAATTCACCCAGTTTTTATTACGTTCACACCGATCAATGGAGATATGATAGCTGTAGCTATTACAAACACAAATCTAAATTTGAAACTCAAAAACTACCAGAGCATTCGATAGATTACAATGTAAAAGCTGTAAGGCTCGGATGGCTTCCTTTTTATCCTCAATTCAATAAGAATCCGCTAAAAATTGTCGAAGAAGCTATAAACGATGGAGCAAAAGATGATGATGAGATAAAGAATTGGGTTGTTGAAAAACTAAAAAAGAACGAGCTCAAATTTGCAATAGAAGACCCAGATGCTGAAGAGAACTGGCCGAGGATTTGGTTTATCTGGAGAGCTAATGCTATCGGCTCAAGTCCAAAAGGACATGAATATTTCCTCAAACATTTTGTTGGAGCTAAAAACAGCAATGTTATGGCAAAGGAGATATCAAGGGATTTGGTTAAAGAAGTTGTTTGGAGAGATGCTCCAGAAGGAAAACTGGATTTAATAGTGGATTTAAACTTCAGAATGGATACTTCTGCAATCTACTCAGATATCGTTTTGCCAGCAGCTCATTGGTATGAGAAAAATGACATTCAATCAACTGATCTTCATACTTTCATAAACTGTCTTGGAGGTGTAACTTCCCCAGCTTGGGAGGCTAAATCAGATTGGGAGATATTCAAGTTGATAGCAAAAAAGTTTAGCGAATTGGCTGAAAAACATTTTCCAAAGCCAGTAAGAGATTTGATAATGGCTCCTCTTTTACACGATACTCCTGAGGAGATATCTCAAAGTGAGGTTAAAGATTGGAAACTTGGTGAATGTGATGCAATTCCTGGAAAAACAATGCCCAAGCTTGTTGTTGTTGAAAGAGATTATAAGAATGTTTACAAAAAGTTCATTTCTTTGGGTGAGGGAATAAAAGCTCTTGGAGCTCATGGAGTTAGTTGGGATGCAAGCGATGTTTATGAGAACCTCCTTAAGGAATATCCGACTATTGAATGGAATGGGAAAAAATACATCTCTCTGGAAAATGATGTAACGGTTGCAGACGTTATATTGGCTTTTGCTCCAGAGACAAATGGAGAGATGAGCTATAGGGGATTCAAAAATCTTGAGAAAAGAGTTGGAAAACCTCTTGCTAAGATAGTTGAGCCTTATAGGAGTGTTAGGATAACTTTTGATGATATAAAAGCTCAGCCGAGGAGGTATATAACTAGTCCAGTGTGGAGTGGGAATATAAACGATGGTAGAACATACTCCCCATACACCCTTAACGTGGAATTTGACATTCCTTGGAGAACTCTGAGCGGTAGGCAAGAATTGTATTTAGATCATCCGTACTATATCGCCTTTTTTGAGGTTTTACCAACTTTTAAGCCTAAAATAAATCCAAAATTGCTAGATGAGGTTGATGAAGACGGCTTAATTCTGAATTTCATAACGCCACACGGGAAATGGTGTATTCATTCAACCTATTATGATAATCTCAGAATGCTCACGATCTCAAGGGGTGGGCAGGTAATATGGATAAATGATGAAGATGCTGAAAAAGCTGGAATAGAGGATAACGATTGGGTTGAGGTTTTCAACGCTAATGGAGTTATAGTTTGCAGAGCTGTGGTTACATCGAGAGTTCCTAAAGGGATGGCAATAATGTACCATGCTCCAGAAAGAACTCTCTACATTCCAAAGTCAAACAAGACTGGAAGAAGAGGAGGAGTGCATAACAGCGTTACTCGAACTCGTTTAAAGCCGATTTTGATGGTTGGAGGTTATGCTCAGTTCAGCTATTACTTCAACTACTGGGGGCCGACTGGAGTGAATAGAGATACGTATGTTGTTGTTAGGAAGTTGAAGAAGGAGAGGTGATGGTATGGATGTTAGAGCCCAACTAGCGATGGTATTCAACTTAGACAAATGCTTAGGCTGTCATACATGTAGTATAGCTTGCAAAAACATCTGGACGGACAGAAAAGGCGCTGAATACATGTGGTGGAACAATGTTGAGACTAAGCCAGGAGCGGGCTATCCAAAATTTTGGGAAGATCAGAGAAAATATAGGGGAGGATGGGTAGTTAAGGGAGATAAGATAAAGCTTAAGGCATTCGGAAAGCTTTCAACCCTTTTAAATATTTTCTTCCAACCGTATATGCCAAAGCTTGATGATTACTATCATCCTTGGACTTATGAATATGCAAAGCTGTATGAGGGAATAGAAGAGGAAGATCAGCCCGTAGCTGAGCCTATTTCATTGATAACAGGAAAGAAAATGGAGATAAATTTCGGGCCAAATTGGGATGACGATTTAGGAGGATCTAGATTATACGCTGAAAGAGATGTAAATCTTGAAGAGAGAGAGATAATCAGAGATTTTGGCAATATTTTCATGTTTTATATTCCCAGAATATGTAATCACTGCTTAAATCCAGCTTGTGTTGCTGCATGTCCTCAGAGAGCTATATACAAAAGAGGTGAGGATGGAATAGTCTTGGTTGATCAGAATACATGTAGAGGTTGGAGATTTTGTATCACAGCTTGTCCCTATAAAAAAGTTTACTATAATTGGAATACTGGCAAATCAGAGAAATGTATATTTTGCTATCCAAGAACTGAAACTGCACAAGCAAATGCATGTGCCCATAGCTGTGTTGGTAGAATAAGATATGTTGGTGTTATATTATACGATGCTGAAAAAGTGGAGCAGGCTTTGAAAGTAAAAGATGAAGAGTTAGTTAATGCTCAAAGAGAAGTAATACTGAATCCGAGAGATGAGGATGTGGTTAAATCAGCTAGAAAAAATGGTATTCCAGATAGTTGGATTGAATATGCAGTTAGATCTCCAGTATATACTTTAGTTAAGGAATATGCCTTAGCATTTCCACTCCATCCAGAGTATAGAACTATGCCAATGACATTTTACATACCTCCTCTATCTCCGCTTATAGCGATCCAAAGTATGCTTTATGATGTAGATGATGACTATTTAATTATAAATAAATTCAATAAACTTAGAGTTCCAATAAGATATCTCGCAAGTCTTTTTTCAGCTGGAAATGAGGAAATAATTGTTGAAGCTTTGAATAAGCTTATGGCTTTAAGAATTTATATGAGAGCAAAAAATATTGGAGAAAATTCTGGAGATGTATTGAAAAAAGTTTCTCTTAACGAAAAAGATGCTGAAAAACTTTACAGACTTTTTACATTAGCTAGCTACGATGAAAGGTTTGCAATCCCTTCTGCGCACAGAGAATACCTTGAAGAGAGAGATGCTGAGGAGAGGAAGGGTTGGAGAGGAATAGGAGTTATTAGAGGTTTGAGAGGTGGTATTTGATGAATAAAAGAATTTATTACCTACTATCCAAACTTCTGGATTATCCAGCAGATGCAATTGAGATCAGAGAGGCTGTTAAAGAGCTTTTCAGTATAATAAGTGTAGATGAAGATGCAAATAGTACAGAAATCGAAGTTTTGAAAGGGTTTTTAGAGTTTGTGAATTCATCATCTCTTGAAGAGATGGAAGAGGAATATATAAGAGCTTTTGATATCTTACCACTAATTCCACCATATATCTCTCATCATATCTATGGAGAGAGTTACAAGAAAGGAGAATATATGGTTTTGTTAAAGGAGATATACAACAATTTTAATTTTAAAACAGAGAAAAGGGAGCTACCAGACCATATATCAATTGTTATGGAGTTTCTATCTATCTTGGATAGAGAAGATCGAATTATGTTTATAGATTACGTTATTGATGGGCTAAAAAAGATGGATGAAGTTGCTAGAAGGAAAGAAACTCCATACAGTGCGTTAATCATTCTATCCTATAAGTTATGCTTGAAAGAGTTAGAGGGGGTGATTAAATGCTCGATGAGCTAATTTTTATCGCTTTGCCATATTTTGCAATAGCGTTAGCAGTCGTTGTCACCCCTTACAGATACATCTCAAATAGACTTGAATGGAGCACGTTCTCAACCCAGTTCATAGAGAGAAAAACTCTCTTTTGGGGTTCAATTCCATGGCATTATGGAGTTGTTATATTACTGATAGGACATTTAATCGGCTTCTTATTTCCTTCAACGATACAAGCAATTCTATCCAATCTGAGTATGCTTTTAACGTTAGAAAGTATAGCTCTAACTCTAGGTTTACTAGCTCTCATTGGAAGTTTTATCTTATTGATGAGAAGAGCTCTCTCAAACTTAGAATCTTCAATCGTTGATTACATCCTACTTTTCCTCATATTCTTTCAGGCTGTAACTGGAGTATATATCGCAGTTTTTAACAGATGGGGGATGGAATGGTACTTACATACAGCAGTTCCATGGTTTTACTCTTTACTAACATTCAGCCCAAATATCAGCTATGTCTCAGCCTTGCCTCTGGTTTTCAAACTTCATGTCATCGGAGCTTTCCTAATACTTGCATTTCTACCGTTTACAAAACTCGTTCACGTTCTTTTCTTGCCTATAGGCTTTGTAAAAGATCCACCCATCCTTTACAGATGGGTTAAGAGAGGTGATTAGAAATGGCGGGAGTGGAAGATTTAAGGGAAAAATACGGTCTGAAAGGGAATCCAACTGAAGGTTTGATTGCTGCAACACTTGGATTTTTTGTAGGATTTGCTGCGGTTGCATTATATGGGCCTACAGCTAAGGAGTTCAGAGATGTTATGGGGTTAACAGCAACGATGATGGGATTACTTGTCGCTATACCACAACTTACTGGATCGCTATTAAGAATACCATTTGGGGCATGGGTTGATAAAGTTGGTGGAAAAAAGCCTTTACTCACACTTCTGATACTCTCAGTCATTGGTATGGCGGGATTAACAGCAATCCTCTTTGCTTACTACCCAGATAGACTAACTATAGAGATGTACCCACTTATTCTACTTTTCGGAGCTTTGAGTGGATGTGGTGTAGCTACTTTTTCAGTCGGAATTCCACAAACCTCGTATTGGTTTCCTCAGAAAAGGCAAGGATGGGCTTTAGGCACATATGCTGGTTTAGGAAATACAGCTCCTGGATTTTTCACATTACTCATACCATTCGCCTTAGCAGCTCTTGGTTTACCTAAAGCATACGCAGCATGGTTTCTGTTTTTGCTAATAGGAACTATAATCTATGCTATAATAGCACATGACGCATACTATTTCCAACTGATAAAGAAAGTTCCAAGAGATGAAGCTATAAAGATAGCGAATCACCTCGGACAAGAGTTATTCCCCTCAGGAAAGCTTATCGATGCTTTAAAGATATCTGCAAGAATACCAAGAACTTGGGCACTTGTAGCTTTATACTTCACATCTTTCGGGGGGTTTTTGGCTTTAACTACATGGTTCCCAACGTATTGGAGATTATTCCATGGTTTTGACATAAGAACAGCTGGCATTCTTGGAGGTGTTGGATTCTCATTGTTAGCATCGTTCATCAGAGTTTATGGAGGCCATTTAAGTGATAAGATAGGTGGAGAAAGAACAGCAATAATGAGCTTTTCATTGGTTTTGGTAGGAGCTGGAATACTAATGATATTCAGCAACTTTGCGCTCGCATTAATTGGAGAGCTATTCATAGGAGCTGGAATGGGGATTGCAAATGCAGCAGTTTTTAAACTAGTTGCTAAATACGTTCCAGAAGCTGTTGGTGGTGCAAGTGGTTGGGTTGGAGGACTTGGAGCGTTTGGTGGCTTTGTAGTCCCACCAATTCTCGGATTTTTCGTTGACTTATTCGGAAAGATCGGCTATGCTAGAGGCTTCATAGTTTATGTGATCTTAGCATTAATGGCATTAACGATATCAATAGCACTTAAGAGGAGATATGGAGATACATTGCAT
>WAJX01000013.1 GCA_015523665.1 Ferroglobus sp. | reverse complement strand
ATGTTGAATCATTCATTATGTATTATGAGAAATATTATCCGCTTATCTGCAGAATTTTAATGAATTTTAATTTAATTTTGATAGAAAAATTTAATATGAAGTGCATTTCTATTAAAAAATGGGTGATTTTTATGGAGGAAATTAGAGAGATTGCAGCTAAATTGGAAAGGATATCTGCTCATTCACATATCCGTGGATTGGGTTTGGATGAAAATTTAAAAGCTAAAGATGTAGCTGATGGGCTTGTTGGTCAGAAAAAAGCTAGAGAAGCTGCCGGAGTCATAGTGAGAATGATAAAAGAGGGAAAAATGGCTGGAAGAGGAATACTAATGGCTGGTCCTCCAGGGACTGGAAAAACAGCAATAGCAGTTGCAATTAGCAAAGAACTAGGGAAAGATATACCATTCGTTCAAGTTTCTGCGAGCGAATTCTATTCGAGTGAAATGAAAAAAACTGAGGCTCTTATTCAGACGATGAGAAAAGCTATAGGTGTGAGAATAAAGGAGACAAGAATAGTCCTCGAAGGAGAGGTTACCGGCTTAGATTACAACATGGTTCCTAATCCGTACAATCCAACTCAGAAAATTCCAGAATCTGCAACCTTAACTCTTGCAACGAAAGATGAAAAGAGAACTTTTAGTGTAAGTGGTAGATTGGCTTTACAATTCCTCTATCAAGGAATAGAGATAGGAGATGTTATAATGATTGATAAGGAAACTGGTAGAATATCAAAGCTGGGAAGGAGTGAGAAAGCTTCTAAAAAATATGATATTGGAGGAGATGAGATAGTCGATGTGCCAAAAGGTAAAGTCGAGAAAGAGAGAGAATTTACCTATGTTGTAACCTTACATGACTTAGATGAGGCAAATGCGAGGAGATCAAGTCTTTTTAGTCTATTCTCTTCTGGAAGTAGAGAGATTGATAATGAAGTGAGAGAAGCTGTAGATGAGCAAGTGAAAAGGTGGGTCGAAGAAGGGAGAGCTGAGCTCGTTCCAGGTGTTTTATTTATAGATGAGACTCATTTAATGGATATTGAGCTTTTTGCATTTATGAATAGAGCGATGGAGTCAGAAATGGCTCCGATAATAATACTCGCTTCAAACAGGGGATTCGCTAGGATAAGAGGAACCGATATAGTTGCTCCACATGGAATACCTCTTGACTTACTCGATAGACTTTTGATAATAACAACTGAGCCATACAGTAGAGAGGAAATTCAAACTATAATTGAAATTAGAGCTGCTGAAATGGGAATAACTCTAAGTAAGGAGGCTTTAGAAAAGCTTACACAACTTGGGGTCGAGAACAGTCTTAGATATGCTACCCAACTTCTAGCTCCTGCGAATGAATTTGCGAAGCTTAGAAATTCTGGAAAAGTGGAGATTGAAGATGTTGAAAGAGGAGCAGAGATATTCGTGGATGTTACTAAAAGTTCATCTTACCTGAAAAGATGGGAAGAAAAGATGATCGCTGGATAATGCTATCGTATTTTATATTTTTATTATCATTTTTATTAAATTTTATGATAAAAAATTTTTATTTAAAATATTCAGTTTAAATTTTAGTAATTATAAATTATATAAAGGGATAAAAAGAAATATTTAGCTTTTATTGAAATTAAAAATTATTTTTTATTATATAATAATATAATTTGCGAAATAAGTAATAAATCTTAAGTATTATTAGTTAAAAATTTAATTTTGGTGACAGGAATGGTGGAAGAAATAAACATAATATGGCTTGAGGGACAGGGATGTACTGGTTGTACTATATCACTAACAAATTCTACGATGCCCGCGATTACAGATGTGCTAGTTGGTGTTATGGATGTTGTGTCAAACATAAATCTTGTATTTCATCCTGCGATTATGCCTTCATGGGGAGAGAGGGCTATAAAAGTTTTAAAAGATGCTGAAGATGGTAAATACGATCCATTTGTGTTGGTACTTGAAGGAGCAATTCCTGATGAGAATAGAGCTGGTGATGGATTCTTCTGTATGGTTGGAGAGGAGAATGGAAAGATTTTTACCTTAAATCATTGGATAGATTCTCTCTCTAAAAGAGCTGCAGCAGCTATTGCAGTTGGAGCTTGTGCCACTTATGGTGGAGTCCCTCATGCAAAACCAAATCCAACTGGAGCTCATGGATTGTTAGAACATCTTGGAGGAGATTGGAAAAGTAAACTAGGGTTACCGGTTGTATGCATACCTGGATGTCCTCCGGCTGGTGATTGGATAACTCAAACAGTTGGAGCACTTGTGTTAGCAATCAGAGGGCTTGCTACAATTCCAGAGCTTGATGAACATAACAGACCAAAATTCCTCTTTGAAAAGTTGGCTCATGATAACTGTCCGAGAGCTGGATTTTATTCAGAAGGGAGATTTTGTGAGAGTTTTGGTGAGAGTTTTTGTGTAGTTGGGCTGGGTTGTAAAGGATTAATCTCACATTGCCCAGCTCCTGGAAAAGGGTGGATAAATAGAGAGGGGGGATGTCCAACACTTGGAGCTCCGTGTATAGGTTGTACAGAACCAGAATTTCCAGATGAACCTTTTGGACCATTCTTAAAGCCACCAGATGGTGTTATAATGACTAAAACTGTTATAGAGAGGATAATTGGTGGCGTTTATCAGGCATACTCTCTCCAAAAAGGGAGGTTGGAAAGATGAAGAAGACCATATTTATTGAGCCGATGACTAGAATAGAGGGACATCTCGGTGTTAAGGTTGATGTTGATGTTGAAAAAAGAGTTGTGGTTGATGCAAAATCTACCGGAGTTATGTTTAGAGGATTTGAAAAGATAATGGAGGGTAGAGATCCTCCAGATGCTATTTGGATCTCTCAAAGAATTTGCGGAGTTTGTCCAACACCTCATGCAATAGCCTCTGCAGAGGCATTGGATATGGCTTTAAAAGCATCACCTCCACCCTTAGCAATACTACTGAGAAACATAGCTGATGGTCTTGAGATAATATATGATCACACACTTCATTGGTTTCAATTAGCTGGACCAGATTATAGTGAAGTAATTGTAAAAGATACAAATCCATCATGGTTTGAGAAAGCAAAAGACTTTGTGGCTGAGAATAAGGATTATCATGGATTCTCCAATATAGGAGATATAATGAAAGCGATGAACCCATTAGAAGGATCTCTATGGCTTGAATCTCTTAAATACCAAAGGATTGCCAAAGAATGTTTGGTTATGATCGCTGGAAAATATCCCCATCTTGCAACCGTAATTCCTGGTGGTATAACATTCTCTCCAACAATAGGAGATTTACAAGAATTACTTTTTAAATATCTCCAACTAATACCTTGGGTTAAAAAGCTGATATTTATAGCTGAAGATGTTCTCAAATTTGTTAAAGAGATGGGATATGAGAATGTCGGAGAAAGAAAGGCAAATCTGATCAGTTATGGAGCTGGAGATAATCCAGAGGTTTATGATGGAAGATATGAAAACATGAACGAGTGGGGGGTTGCGAGAGAAGTTACTCCTGGAGTTGTGATAGATGGTAAGCTTATAACTAATGATCTGGTTGAGATACATTTAGGGGTTCAGGAATTTGTCACTCATTCATTCTATGAGGAATGGAATGGGAAAGATGTCGAAAGGGATGAACTTGGGAATGAAGTTTCTGAAAGTCATCCTTGGAATAAAGATACAAAAGCTTTACCATCTAAATTGGATTGGGATAAAAAGTATTCGTGGGTAACATCTCCAAGATGGGTTTATAAAGGAGAAACTTATGTTGTTGAAGCTGGGCCAATTGCAAGGATGTGGACTACAGCTATCTCAAGAAAAGTTGAATCATCAACTGGGAATGGTGTAAAATTCACACTTCCAAAAACAAATATTCCAGGGCTTGAAAAATTGAATGAAGAGTTGGAAATCGAATGGAAAGTGCCGGGAAAGGTTAATGTTATTGAGAGATTAAGAGCTAGGATTTACTACCTCGCATACACAACTTACAACGTTTATAATGAGTTGATAAAAACTCTTGAATACATGAAAGAGGGGAAAACCAAGGTTTTTAACTCTTTTGAAAGACCGAAATGGAGCCTTGGAGTTGGACTTACAGAAGCTGGAAGAGGAGCTTTAGGTCATTGGGTGATAATCAAAGACGGGAGAATATATAGGTATCAGGTTATAACACCCTCAAACTTCAACGCCTCACCAGCAGATGCTAATGGTGGGAGAGGACCCTATGAGGAAGCGTTAACGGACTCTCCTATACTTGAAGAGGGAAATCCAGAGAGATGGCAAGGAGTGGATGTTGTGAGGACTATTAGAAGTATGGATCCTTGTCTTGCATGTGGTGTAACGGTCTATAAAGGCTATAAAGACAAAAGAATCGAAAAAATTGAAAAGGTGTTAGGAGGTTTTGGATTATGAATTGAGATGAGGTGATTAGAATGATGACAAAAATCAGTTATGTGACTGAAGATCCATGGGAGATATTTATTTATAAACTTTCAGAGGCTGTGAAAGATGGTATAGATCTGAAGATAAATTATGGAGGAATGGAAGCAGGAGTTAGCTTAGACTTAAAAGCTATTGAGAAGCTCTCAGAACTTTTTAGTAAAGGTGTTCCGCTTGAAACAGCTATTGGTATAGACTTACCAAAAATGCTTTCAAGTATTGAAGGAGATGAGTTAGATATTACAATAAAAACAAAGGAATGCGAGCTAAATTTTAAACTAAAGGGGGAGAGTTTACAAGAATTCAGAAAAGCAATGCAAAGCAATCCTATTGATGGTGAAGTCCTTTTAATGATCTCAACGTATCTAAAAAAATTGGTGGAATGAGATGACATCTAAGGGTTGGATCAAACTTAAAAACTTTAGGATACCTCTATATTACAAGATGAAGTTGAAGCTTGCAAATTACATATTCATGGGAAAGATAAAAACGAGATACTACTGTAAAGACGATACTACATTAATTGAAGCAAAGTTTAATGGAGACAAGCTCCCTTTAGTGTTGAATGAATTATCTAAGCTCTTAAAAAAGTGGAAAGGAAGTTGAGGAAATAACTTTAAGAATCCTCAGAATTAGCTTAACCGCATCATCAACTCTTTCCTCCACTTTTTTTGATAATCCAATTTTTAAGTCTGTGTTTTCTGGATGGCAACCTATTATAAATATTTTTGAATGCACTTTCAGCTTTTTTAGAACTGTAAAGATCATTTTTAAATCAGCATTATGATTAAAACTAATTATTTTCTGCATATTATATACATTTACATATATACTTGTGTTAGATCTAAACATTAAATCATTACTATTAATAATTTCTTTATATTTATCGACAGCTTCAGTTATTATGATATCATTATTTTCGTTACCATTGCTGTTACTCACAATACTACCTTCAGCAACTTCAACATCATTAATAAGATTAAGAGAACAAAAGTACAAATCTCCTGGGTTTCCATCTCCTTCAATAGCATCTATTATGATGATAACATCATATTTATAATCTTTTATAAATAAGAGAAGTTCATGTGTGTGTTGTCCAAAGTCCATGATGTTAATAGCATTATCGTCTATATCTACATCTAAACTTGATAACAGACTTTGCAGTCTTTTGATAACTCTTTGTCCGAATCCATCATCTCCTCTTAACTCGTTTCCTATACCAGCGATGAGTATCTTCAAACAATTTCAGCCTCCTCAAAAACTGATATTCCAAATTCTGTGATTGTGTACGGTCTTGGTTTTCTTGAATGATTTACTCTCCTCATCTTCACAACCTCTATCCCGAATGTTGGTTCATCGAAATGAGTCTTCCTTATGAGCTTAAGGGCTATAAGTCCATCACAGATATATTCAAGGATCCCATATTTTGAGTAGTTGGGATTATTTTTATCAACCTCACTTGTAATCATTGCTGTAACTCCCAAAGTTTTCATTATATTCCTAAGACTTGATAACATCTTATATCTCCCAGCGTTATCAAAAAGAGTTTCAAGAACGCTTATAGTATCTATAACCACTCTTTCAGCATTAAATTCATAAACGATTTCGAAGAATTCATTTTCGATCTTGCTGAGGGAATATTTAACTTCTTCAGCTTCAAGCCTTATTATCTTTAATAAATCTGAATATTTTTCAAAATCCATTTTAAAGCCTTTTGCACTTTCTAATATGCTATTTTCGTCTTCATCAAAACTTATTATTATGCCTCTCTCCTTATTTCTTAATCCCGCATAAATAAAATGGAGTCCTAGAGTTGTTTTACCCAAACCATAGGAACCTATGACACCAACTACATATCCTTTAGGTATTCCTCCGGAAAGCATCCTGTCCAGTCCTTCTATTCCTGTTGATAATTTCATACGACTTTCACCATCTTAGATAAGATTACACCACTTGGATCGAGTCTTATGTTATATTTAGCTATCCTTTCCCTTTCTATGAATGGCATTATTCCAAGAAATTTTCTGAAATACATCCATCTTGAGAGTATCTCCTTTTCTATTTTCCATTCAAAAACAACGACGCCATCAGCTTGTTCTAATATCTCTTCTTCCTTTCCGACATCTAACACTTTTGAAGTCATCATCGCAATTGCTAATACATCATTTTTTATGCAGAGCTTTCTAAGTCCTTTTAAAAGATCTATAATATCAACCCATTCTATATTTCTTTGAGTAAATCTCGTCAAGTCTGTCAATGAATCTAAGAAAACTATACTTTTTCTGTTCACGGATTCAAAGAATTTTACGATCTCAAGAAGTATGTTTTTCTCAAATCTTAATTCGTTTAAATCAGCTTGAACATCAATCCACTTCGCTGGGATTATACTACGCCTGAAATATGAGAATGATAAACTAACAATACTCACTCTCTCTAAGAGATGAGTGAGATTAGCTAAAGGAAAAGTCATCTTTAAATCTCTAAGCACCTCCTTTTCTGTTTTAGAGAGTGAGAGATAATATACACCGATATCGCGTTCAGCATTTTTCATTAAAACGTTCAATGCAAACTCTCTTCCTCCAGCTCCGACTTCTTCAATAAAAATAACAAAACCTGGTTGAACTCCAATCTCATCTATAAACTCAATTCCTAAGCCAAATTTAGTCAATCTCTTTCACCTCAATTATGGCGTCACATAGTAATGAGATTTGTGAATAATAGCTTTCGTTCATCTCCTTTTCGATTGTGAAAATTGTTCCTATAAATCCTCTAAGTCTAATCTTACCAGTTATATGTCTTAGAAATTTTACAAGAGATTCAAAGGACTTATATAGGGATATTGTGGATAGGGAATCGAGATATATAAATCTGTTCTCAGAAACTATGTGATCCATTCCCCTTTCTATTGCGACTTGAAGCAAAACCGGATCGGGAGAGTTGAGGTATAGACATCTATCTACATCTATCTCTTCACCACCCAACTGTCTTGTTAAACAATCTATAAAAATGAGCTTGCTTATAT
>WAJX01000012.1 GCA_015523665.1 Ferroglobus sp. | reverse complement strand
ATGTTGGGTATGAACCAAGTGGTGAGATACATCTTGGACATATGATGACAGTGAATAAATTATTAGACTTACAAAATGCCGGTTTTGAAGTTGTTGTTTTATTAGCTGATGTTCATGCCTATCTTAACGAGAAGGGAGATTTTGAAGAAATTAAAAGAATTGCTGAATATAACAAAGCTGCCTTCATAGCTTTAGGACTCGATGAGAGTAAAACTGAATTTGTATTGGGGAGTTCTTATCAGTTTGAGAGAGAGTATGTACTTGATATGTTAAGAATGGCTAGATTAACCACTATGAATAGATCGAGGAGGAGTATGGATGAAGTCAGTAGAAGAAAAGAGGATCCTATGGTATCTCAGATGATATATCCGTTGATGCAAGCTTTAGATATAGCTCATCTTGAAATAGATCTTGCTGTGGGAGGAATGGACCAAAGAAAAATTCACATGCTTGCAAGGGAGAATTTACCTAAACTCGGATATAAACCTCCTACATGCTTACATACCCCTATATTACTTGGATTAGATGGTGAAAAAATGAGCTCCTCAAAAAGTAATTACATATCAGTTAGGGATGATGAAAGAGTTGTAAGAGAAAAGATCAGAAAAGCTTATTGTCCAGCTAGGCAAGTTGATAATAATCCTGTTATTGAGATTATGAGATATCATATCTTTCCAAGATTTAATGAAGTGGTTGTTGAAAGAGACAAAAAATTTGGTGGGGATGTTATTTATACATCTTTTGAGCAATTAGTTGAAGACTTTAAGAGTGATAAACTCCACCCACTCGATCTGAAGAATGCTGTAGCAACTTACTTAAATAAAATATTAGAAGATGTTAGAAAAAAATTAAAGAGGTGGTGAATTGAAAGGGGAGGGAAAAGATGAGGAGGTAATAAGGGTAAAACTCCCAGACAGAGAGAAGGGAGAGATGTTTGCAATCGTTGAATCAATGATGGGTGCGGGACATATTAAAGTGAGATGTGAAGATGGCAAAGAAAGATTGGCAAGAATACCAGGAAAGATGAGGAAGAGAATATGGATAAAGGAAGGTGATGTTGTTATTATAGTTCCATGGTCTTTTCAAGATGAGAGAGCTGATGTAATTTGGAGATATACAAATCCACAGGTTGAATGGTTGGAAGAGCATGGTTATCTGAAATTTTAATTTACCCTACTCTACTATCTACCCTAAAATCTGGTGATTATTATTAGCAATTATTATTAATAGTTGGTTGAATTAATTAAAATATTAATTTAAATTAAAAGAAATAAATTGGTGTTAGACAAATACAAGGGGAGTTTATGAGAGATATTCGGGATATAGATAGATACCTTGATAAGATCAGGATAAAAGAAAAAGATTCTGATGATAGAAAGATATATGCTGAAGTTCTTGACTTGAGAACTCTCAAAACTCTGTATAAACTGTCCTCAAAAGGCTATATAAAAGCCTTAGGAGGAGTAATAAGCACAGGTAAGGAAGCGAATGTATTCTATGCTGATGGATTTTATAATGGGAGGGATATCCCTTTAGCTGTGAAAATATACAGAATTGAAACTAGAGAATTTTATAGAATGGATGAGTATCTATTCGGCGATAAGAGGTTTGATATAAGAAGAGTTTCAAAAAAAGATTTAATCTTTCTTTGGGTTGAGAAAGAATTTAGGAACCTCATAAAAGCTAATGAAGCTAAAGTCTATGCTCCAACTCCAGTCCATTATTTAAATAATGTGATATTGATGGAGTTTATAGGAGATGATGAAACTCCAGCTCCATTACTCATTGAAATTGGTAGGGAAATAGTTGAGTTAACAGATGTTTATGAGTTTTTTTTAGAAATTATTAATAATATTAAAAAACTTTACATGGATGCAGAACTTGTCCATTCAGACTTGAGCGAATATAACATCCTTTACCATGATGATAAACCGTATTTCATAGACTTTGGACAAGCTGTTCTTATAGATCATCCAAAAGCGAGTACTTATCTTGAGAGAGATTTGAAAAATATTTTACGTTATTTTTCAAAATTTGGTATTAAAAAAGATTTGAAGAAAGTATTAGAATTTGTGAAGGGTGATTCTGATGGAATCGATTGAGATCAAAATACCTGAAGATAGAATAGGTGTTTTGATAGGTAAAGAAGGAGAGGTAAAGAAAAGAATTGAAAGTGTTACTGGATGTAAGATTGAAATAGACAGTAAAAATGGTGTAGTAAAAATAAAGAGGGGAGATGATGCAATAGGTTACCTCAAAGCAAGAAATGTTGTTGATGCAATCTCAAAAGGATTTAATCCAGAAATTGCTTTGAAGCTTCTAGATGATGATATAATCTTTGAGACAATAAAGCTGGATGAATATGTATCTCCGAAATCAATGGAGAGAGTTAAGGGAAGAATAATTGGAAAAGGAGGAAAGATGAGAAAACTTATAGAAGAAACTTTAAACGTTCATGTATCAATTTATGACAAATATGTTTCGATAATTGGAGGTATAGAATTTGTTCAATCAGCTAGAGAGGCTATTGTAATGTTAATAGATGGAGCTCAACATTCAACCGTTCAGAAATTTATGGAAAGAAAGAAGAGAGAGATAAATCTTAGGAGCCTAGATTGGAGGGACTTATCTTAAATTTAATTTTTAATTATTAAATTAATAATATTAATAAATATATTTATTTTAATTTTAATATTTTAATATCTCAATATCTCACTTAAATCTTTTAATACATAATCTGGTTTAATACCCAGTTCCTTTATCTTTTCATTTAAGTTCTCTTTTGTTGTAACACCAGATAGGACTAAAACAGTTGTAGCATTAATCCTCTTGCCAGCTAAAACATCAACATCTATTTGATCTCCTATTACTACTACATCCTCAGCATTTAACTTCAGTATTTTTAAAGCATCTTCCATAATAACTTTTGAGGGCTTTCCAACAATCACATCTGGCTCTCTTCCACTCATCCAGTATAAAGCGCCTATTATCATACCAGTTCCTGGTATTGGGCCATCTTCAGCTGGAAAGATTTTATCTGGATTTACGGCTATGTATCTAACATTCTTATTCAATGCTAATCTTAAAGCTTTAGTCATTATTTCGAAATTTATACCTCTATTTGAGCCAACAACGAGGTATTCAGCGTTTTTATAATCCACTATTCTAATTCCTGCGAGTCTTAACTCTTCTTTTAGTCCATTTTCTCCAGTTGTGTAAACTTTAGCATTTCTTTTCTCTCTTGATATCAGTCTAGCTGTAGCATAAGTTGCGATTAAAAGCTCATCTTCACTTACCTTAAGTCCGTAATTTTTAAATCTCTCCATCATTATTTTCCTACTTCTAGTTGAGTTGTTTGAGACGAATATAATCCTTTTCCCCATCTCCCTTAACTTCTCAACAGCTTCAATCGCGTTTGGAATTGGGGTTTGTCCTCTGGCAATAACTCCATCAATATCTATGATAAAACCCTTCTTTTCTAGCAATTTCATAATCCTTTACATCTACAAATTTATAAAAATATTTTATGATGTTTAATCTCGTATTCTTATTTTACATTCACTATTTTTATTTGTTTTCCAGTATTTTTTAATTATTTAGTATTTATCTTTATTTATTTTTTATTTTTATTATTTAAATTTTTTAAATTCTTTTAAAATTAAAGTGGAGATGATAAAGTTTAGGGTGGAAAGTTAAAAAGTTGACAATCAGATGGTTTAAAAAGAGATTAAGAGAGTAGCTCCGTATAATATGCTCACAATTGATATAATAAGGCAAAGGAGGTTAACCATTCTAGCATTTCTTTTACCAAAGTTGGTATCAAGTAATATAGCCCTTAAACCGTTGAATGCATGAAAACAGACTATGACTAAAAATAAGAAATAGATAACCTTAATGGTTGAGTTACTCAACCTCTCTACAACGCTCTCGTATTTCAATGCTTCCTCATTTAAGTGTGTGATATAAATATGTGATGCCACAAATACTGCAAGTAATATACCACTAAAGAGTTGGAAGATAAACGCTATAGGTTCAAGCTTCTTTGTATCCATTTTATTTTCTTCATTTATGTTACTATCATTATCACTTCTAACAACTCTATCATCTTCAGTTTTGCCAGTTATAGTTAAACCTATAACATTCACATTTTTCACTTCCTTCACCCCATTATAAGTAGAAACATCAAATATCCCGCATAAAGCCAGACTATCAAAACTATTCCAAAGGTTAGATATAATATGAGGTTCCTTTTTTCATACACAAAACCAAGCTCATGTATAACCAATCTAATTCCGTTAACTCCATGAAATACTGTTGCCAGAAGGAGCAATAAGTCAAAAGGCAAAGTTTCTGGTCTAACTGTTAGGGATATGAGGTATTCGTAACTCTCCTTTCCAAATCTTAGGGATGTTAGATATGTTAAATGTAGAATTAGATAGATCATGAGAACTATACCAGTTAGTCTATGAAATGAGAAGGCTAGGCTATGTAATGATCTCCCTTTAATTCTAAACCAATCTACCAACATAACATCACCAAATCATTTAAAGAACTTTTTAATCTCATATATGATCGATTTTATCCTCAACTTTTGAACAGCTTTAGCTGGTTCAACGTTTTTTGGACAAACTTCACTGCATTCCGATGCAAAATGACATCTCCATACACCTCTCTCGCTACTTACGATCTTAAACCTCTCATCCTTTCCTTCATCTCTATTATCGGTCATAAACCTATAGACTGTGGTCATTATTGCTGGACCGAGATAATCATCTCTCGTTGATGAAACTGGACAAACAGAATTGCAAGCTCCACATTTAATGCACAAAGAGTATCTATAGTATTTTTTAAGTTGTTTTGGCGTTTGAATCATCTCCACTGGTTTTTCATAGCTATCATTTTTTCTTATTAAGTATGGTTTTACAATTCTATGTTTGGCAAAAAAGTCATCAAAGTCTGTGATTAGATCTTTTATAACTCTAAAATTATTTATTGGTTCTATTTGAACATCTTTTAACTGTAAAATTTGTGTTTCGCATGCTAATCTGGGTTTATTGTTTATTTTAACAGCACAACTCCCACAAACTCCCATTCTACATGAATATCTGAAAGAGAGAGTTGCATCAATATTCTCCTTTATATATAGGAGAGCATCAAGAACAGTCATACCACTTAAAACTGGAACTCTATATTTTTGCCAATAACTCTTTTCACCATTAAACCTTCTAACTTTTATTTCAACTTCCATAACAAACACCTTATCAGTATTTCATCAGTATTTCCTCTCAACTGGCATCCATTTTGTGATTTTAACTGGTATGTATTTCACAATAGGCCCATTTTCATTGTAATAGACTAAAGTGTGCTTTAACCAATTCTTATCATCCCTTTCTGGATAATCGAGTCTATAGTGTGATCCACGACTCTCTTTTCTCATTAAAGCTCCTATTGCAACCACTTCTGCAACATCCAACATAAAACCTATCTCCATTGTATTAATTAGATCTGTGTTAAACCTCCTAGATTTATCAACAATCTCAACATTTTTGTATCTCTCTTTTAATTCTCTTATCTTCTTAACACCCTCTTTCATATCTTCTCCATTTCTGAATATCCAGAAGTTATCATCCATAACTTTAGTTAATTCTTTTTTTATCTCATAGGGATTTTCATCTCCACTTTTTTTAAGAAAATCATCAAATATCTTCTTCTCCTCTTTTTTAAAGCTCTCACTTTTAACATGCCTGAACTCTTTTTTCAATGCATAATCTGCAGCTCTTTCTCCAGCTACTCTTCCAAAAACTAAGCACTCAGCTGTGCTATTACTCCCAAGCCTATTTGCACCATGAATACTCACACACGCAACTTCTCCAGCAGCGTATAGACCTCTAACTTGCGTCTCAGTATTGATGTTTGTATGTATTCCTCCCATTGTGTAATGTGCAACAGGTCGAACTGGTATAGGCTCCTCTACTGGATCTATTCCAGCGAATTTTTTAGCAGCATCCCTTATAAGTGGTAATCTTTCATCGATTCTCTCTTCTCCTAAGTGTGTGAGGTCTAAAGCTATATATGCTCCATGTTCACTTTCTATTCCCCTTCCTTCCACTATCTCTCTCCACATAGCTCTAGAAACGACATCTCTTGGGGCGAGTTCCATCATCTCTGGGGCGTATTTTTCCATGAATCTCTCTCCATATTTATTCCTCAAATATCCTCCCTCTCCCCTACAAGCTTCTGTCATCAAAATTCCAGATGGAACTAATCCAGTTGGATGAAATTGAAAGAATTCCATGTCTTTAAGTGGAATTCCGGCCCTGTATGCAATAGCCATACCATCTCCTGTAACTTGATGACTGTAAGTGGTGAATCCATAAAGTCTTCCAGCCCCTCCTGTAGCTAATATAACTGCTTTAGCCTCAAATAAAATTAAGTCACCACTTTTAAGTTCTATAGCAGTTACACCCCTTATCTCATTGTCTTCTATTATCAGGTTTGTTAGAAAGTACTCGTCATATCTTATGATATTAGGATACATGAGTGTTCTTTCGTAGAGAGTATGAACTTCGTGGAATCCAGTCCTATCTGCTGCAAAAACCGTTCTATTAAAGCTTTGACCACCAAAAGCTCTTTGAGCTATTCTACCATCTTTAGTCCTACTCCATGGACATCCCCAGTTATCAAGTCTCAAAATTTCACTTGGTATTTCTTTAACAAAAAACTCTACTGCATCTTGATCTGCTAAGAAGTCAGATCCTTTGATGGTATCCCAAGCGTGTAGATCAAAACTATCTCCTTCTCTAAGCACAGCAGCGGTTCCACCCTCAGCGCATACACTGTGACATCTAATCGGATAGGTTTTTGATATTATTGCTATTTCTAATTTCCTACTTCTCTCAGCTGAAGCGATAGCTGCTCTTAATCCTGCTAAACCGCCACCAACTATGACTATGTCATGCTGAACTTTCATTCTTTCATCCTCTTGATTTCATCCTCTTAACGATCTCAGCAACCTCCATTGGAGTTTTTCCCACTTCAACTCCCACTTCTCTGAGAGCTTTTATCTTAGATTCAGCACTCCCTTTTCCTCCTTCAATTATCGCTCCAGCATGTCCCATTCTTTTTCCTGGAGGTGCAGTTATGCCAGCTATGTAAGCTACAACAGGCTTTTCCATTCCCTCTATAAATTTTGCAGCATCTTCCTCATCAGTTCCTCCTATTTCTCCTATAAGTACTACTATTTCAGTCTGTTCATCTTCCTCGAACATTTTTAAAATTTCAGTAAAGCTCGTTCCAATTATTCTATCTCCTCCTATTCCAACAACTGTTGATTGTCCAACTCCAAGTTTTGTTAGATTATGTGCGATTTGATAAGTCAGAGTCCCACTCCTCGAAACTATTCCGACATCCCCTTCCATAAATATATGAGGAGGCATTATGCCGAGATGAGATTTTCCAACACTCATAACACCTGGACAATTTGGGCCAATGAGGATGGCATCTCTTTCCTTAACTTTTCTGTATATTTTGAGTTCATCATGAACTGGTATGCCCTCTGTTATACAGATTATAGTTTTAATCCCTGCATCAACAGCTTCAGCGATTGCATCTCCGGCAAAGGGGGCAGGAACAAAGATTATACTTGCATCTGCGCCAGTTTCATCAACTGCCTCTTTAACTCTATCAAAAACGGGAACTCCAAACACCTCACTTCCACCCTTTCCTGGAGTGACACCAGCAACTATCCTTGTTCCATAAGCTAGCATTCTTTGAGTGTGAAATCTCCCTTGAGAACCAGTAATACCTTGAACTATAGCTGTTGTCTTTTCATCTATTATTATAGCCATTCCACCACCCCTTCATTATTTACTAAGTTCAACAGCTTTTTTTGCTCCTTCTTCCATAGTTTCAACCACTATTATCTTCGCATCACTTCTCTTTACAAATTCTTCAATCAATTCTTTCCCTTCATCTTCATTAGTTCCTGCAAGTCTTAGGACTAGAGGTATACTTATTTTTGACTCATCAAACGCTTCTATTAATCCTTTAGCTACTTCGTCACATCTCGTAATCCCTCCGAATATGTTCATAAAAATAACTTTAACGTTTTTATCCATTGCGATAATATTTATTGCATTTTTAACAGCTTCACTACTGGCCCCTCCTCCTACATCGAGAAAGTTTGCTGGTTTTCCACCCTCTAAATAGATTAGATCCATAGTTGCCATGCTCATTCCTGCACCATTTGCGATAACACCTATATCTCCATCGAGTTTTACATAATTTAATCCCTTTTCTTCAGCGAGTCTTTCGATCTCATCAACCTCAGTGTAGTCTTTTAAATCTTTTAATTCTGGATGTCTGTATAGAGCGTTCTCATCTATATTCAATCTGGCATCAACGGCTATAATCTCCCCATTTTCGTCAATTGCAAGTGGATTTATCTCGGTTAGTTCTGCTTCATAATCTACTAAAATTTTATAGAGAGATTTAATTATCTTAGTTAGCTCTTTATGATATTCACGTGGTATTTTTGAGAGATACAACACCTCTCTTATCTGATAATCCCAAAGACCAAAGATTGGATTTATAGTCACACTTGCAATTTTTTCCGGATGTTTAATAGCTATCTCTTCAATATCCATCCCACCAACACTACTTACAATTAAAGCAAAACCCTTATTTGCTCTATCAAGAGTTAACCCAACGTACATCTCTTTTATAATATTCAACTGCTCTTCTACATAGATCTTATCAACTCTATGGCCTTTAATTGTCATACCAAACATATTTTTTGCTATCTCTACCGCCTCTTCAACACTATTGGCCAGCTTTATTCCACCAGCTTTCCCTCTTCCGCCAACTAAAACTTGTGATTTAAGCACAACTTTTCCTCCAAGCTCTTCAGCTATCTTTTTAACATCCTCAATATTTCTTGCAAGTTTACCTCTTGCAATTTTTATTCCATACTGAGAAAAGATCTGTTTTGCTTGAAATTCATGTAATCTCATGACATCACCAAAGAGGCGAGTATATGGAGATATTTATCGTTTTCGTATTATTTTATTGATTAAACTGTATCATCAGCTTTATTCATTAATGCATTTCTTAACTTTTTATATGTATCCTCGATCGCTTCTGGAATTACTTTCACATCTGCAAGCACTGGCATGAAGTTAGTGTCACCATTCCATCTTGGAACAATGTGGAGATGTATGTGATCTTCTATCCCAGCTCCAGCCACCTTACCAAGATTTATTCCGAGATTAAATCCATCTGGCTTCATTGTAAATTCTATAACTCTTATCATCTTCTCTGCAAGTTTCATCATTTCAAGTTTCTCCGCATCATTGAGTTCATAAAGCTTAGCTTTATGCTCGTATGGTGCAATCATAACGTGTCCAGGATTGTATGGATAGTTGTTCATTATCACGAAACATTTCTCACCTCTGAATAGTATTAATCTCTTTTCGTCTTCCTCATTTTTAAACTTGCAGAAGATACATCCTTCAAATTTTGGAGATTCTATATACTTTATCCTCCATGGTGCAAAGATCTGTTTCATGGTTAAATTTTAATTGTAGTGGTTTTAACATTTATCAATGGGATTGACAATATTACCAAAAGTGATATACACATTGGGGCATTCTAATAGGAACATTGATGAATTTTTGAAATTGTTGAGAGAGTTTAATATCCAAGTTCTAATTGATGTGAGGAGATTTCCTTCATCAAAATATGAGCATTTTAATAAAGAAAGATTAGAGAATATCTTAAGAAAAGAGGGGATTAAATACATCTGGTTTGAGAAACTTGGCGGTTATAGGGGGAGAGTTTTAGAGAATTCTCCAAATGTTGCAATAAAAAGCCAGGGATTTAGAAACTATGCAGATTATATGATGAGTGATGAATTTAAGAATCAAATAAAGGAATTAGAGTTAATAGCGAAGAAGAAAAGAGTTGCTTTGATGTGTGCTGAAAGATTTTTCTGGAAGTGCCACAGAAGGTTAATTTCAGATTTTTTGGTTTCAAGAGGATGGAGAGTTATACATATACTCGATGGAAGAGTTTATGAACATAAACTCTCCCCTTTTGCAAGGGTTTTAGACGAAAATAATATTATATATGATGTTGTATCTGAGTAATCTGATCGTTAATTACACTTACTTTATTCTTTATTTTTGCTGTTTAGTTAATTTTTTAAGTTTTAATTAGTTTATTTATGTTAATTATGTTAATATTATTTAATTATGTTAATATTATCATTTAAATTCTTAACACTTATAGCTTAGGAATGAAAATTTTCTCTTTTATTATAAAATTAAAATAAAGTTAAAATTAAGTAGCTCTAAAAAATTCAAAAGATTAATAACCAGCCCAATATAGTTCTTTTTGGTGGTTGTAAATGAAAGTAAATGGAGTTGAAGTTGAAGAAACATTTGCAGAAGCTTTTGATATAAAAATTGCAAGAGTGTTAATAACAGCCTACGACTATGATTGGGCTTACATAGCTGCAAACGAAGCTACTGGATTTGGGACATCTGTTATAATGTGTCCTGCTGAAGCTGGAATCGAAAGAAAAGCTCTTCCATCAGAAACCCCAGATGGTAGACCAGGATATTATATACAGATATGCCATATGAGCAAAAAAGGATTGGAGGAACAATTAATTGCGAGGATTGGACAATGTGTTCTCACCGCTCCAACTACTGCTGTCTTTAACGGCTTACCTGATGCTGAAGAGAAATTCGACGCAGGAAACAAACTGAGATTTTTTGGAGATGGTTATGAAAAGCAGATAGAGGTTGCTGGAAGGAAGATGTGGGCAATTCCAATGATGGAGGGAGACTTCCTTATAGAGAATGATATTGGTTATACAAATGGTATAGCTGGAGGAAACTTTTTTATCATGGCAGAAACTCAACCCTCTGCTTTAGCTGGGGCTAAAGCTGCTGTCCAAGCTATTAGTGATGTTGATGGAGTTATTACACCTTTTCCTGGAGGTATTGTTGCTTCTGGCTCTAAAGTTGGGGCTAATAAGTACAAATTTTTAAAAGCTTCAACGAACGAGAAGTTTGCTCCAAGTATAAGAAGTGAAGTTGCAGAAACAGAAGTTCCAGAAAATGTTAGAGCTATATATGAGATAGTGATAAACGGATTATCTATAGATGCTGTGAAGGAAGCAACAAAGACTGGAATCTTAGCTGCGACCAAGATACCGGGGGTTGTTA
>WAJX01000011.1 GCA_015523665.1 Ferroglobus sp. | reverse complement strand
TAGTTTAGAATACTTTATGAGACTTTACAAACGCTTCTTAGCTCTTAAGCTTTGGCATATTTGTATGTAAAAGTTGTAACATACAATTAATCATTATAATTTAGCGTTAATATTATTATTTTATTTTATATTATTTTATATCTCCTATTAATATTGTCATGGCTCTATACCTTTATCAGTTATTCTGAACTCACAAACTTCCCCTTCAGGTTTAGATCTATGCTTTACAAGTCTTGCATATCTTTTCCCCCCTTCTTTCTCCAAAGAGATTATAATTTTGGAGAGATGATCAACACTTGTCCCACCAAGAGGTTTGTCCACACCCTCTTTGATATCTGTAAACATCTGATTTGTAAATACAACAGCTAAATTATACTTTCTGGCTAATCCTAATAGGAAAGTCAGCTGAGATGTCAATTCTCTTTTTATCTTTATTTGCTTTGACTCATCTTCAAGCTCACTTCTATAAAGTCCTGTTAGAGAATCCACAACGATCAACACAACTCTCTCCTCTCTACACAATTTTGATAACTCTCTGACTGCTAGATTTTGCTTTTTAAAATCAGTTACTTCATAGATATAAACATCTTTTAAAACATCTTTATTCCCAAAGATTTGATGAACTCTCTCTGGAGATAATCCTTCTGTGTCTATATACGCAACTTTTCCAAACTTTAGTGCTGTATTATAAGTAAGCATTAAACATAGGGAAGTTTTTCCAGTCCCACTCCCACCGAATATCTGAGTTATCGTGCCGGTTTCAACTCCTCCTCCTAAAAGAGAATCTATACACTTGCTACCACTCGGTAATTTTAGAAATTCCATTTTACTTCCCTCATAACGATTTCGCTAATTTCCTTTATGCTTAAATCTGTCTCATTTGCTATTCTTTTCAAATCTTCAAACTCTGGTTTTACTCCATATTCAGAAATCTTTATCTTAACGTTGTAATCTTTTCCCTTAACGTTGATCTTCAAATTCTTGATCTCTCTATAAGATTTAACTCTGTGATAAACTGGGATTATTCTAACTCCAAGACTACCTGTATGTTTCATCACCTCTTTTGCCACTTCTTCAGCTTTGCTTAAAGTTGTGATAACTCTCACCAAACTTCCAACTCTTCCCTTTTTAAAGTATGCCGGGATAATTGAGACATCATATGCAACCTCTCCTAATTTCTCGGTTGCATAAGCCAAGTATTCTGGATTGAGATCATCCACATTGGTTTCAATTAAAGCAATCTCATCTCTCTCTTGACATCTCCCGATTAAAAGTCTGAGGACATTTGGAATCTCAGTATTTCGCTTTCCAGCACCATAATTTATGTTTTCAATATAGAGTGCTCCTTTAAAAGTCCCTTCTGAAAAATGGGAAAGTATGGCTGATGCAGTTGGAGTTAAAAGTTCTCCTTCTCCCTCAATTAATACTTCAATCTTGGAATTCTTGAGGATTTCAAGCGTTGCTGGAGCTGGAATTGGATACTTACCATGAGAGAACTTTACAAATCCTTTTCCAGTTCTAATTACGGATGTATATATTCTATGTCCCTCCTCTTTTAACCTCAGAATCCCTATAACTGCCGAAACTATGTCAAAAATTGCATCATCGCTACCAACTTCATGAAATTTTGCTTTTCTATAATCTATTCCATGAACTGTACCCTCAGCTATTGCTAATTTCTCGAAAATTTTAATGCTATTATTTTTAACTATCTCATCGAACTCTGAATACTTTATAATATTAACAACCTCTTCAAACGTTCTTTCATTTATTTTTCCAGAAACGTCTATTAAATTTGCAGAAATCTCATTCTTCTTAACTCTCTTAACTTTAAAAGATAGTTCAAGGTTTAACTTATTCACAACTTCTTCTAAATCCTCTTTATAAATCGATACTCCATAAAGTGATGATACTATCATATCTCCACTTGCACCATTAAACGCGTCAAATATTGCCACTCTCATAACCACCACAAGTCTTTTTATCTAACGCTATATAATTCTATCATGGAACTCATATTAAAGGTAAATCAAGCTTACCCGAGTGATTCTGGAAGAGGAATTGCTAGGTTAGATCCAGAAACGATGTTCAGGTTGAACATCTCCCCGGGAGATATAATTGAGATTGAAGGAAAACGAAAAACAGCTGCAAAAGTTTGGAGAGCTCCAAAAAGAGATTGGGGGAGAGGGATAATAAGAATTGACAGATTCATAAGGGAAAATGCTGGAGCAAATATCGGGGATAATGTTAAAGTGAGAAAGGCTGAATATGCTGTCGCAAAACAAGTAATTCTTGCCCCACTTAAGAAGATAGATTTTAGAATATTTGAAAATGATGTTGGAGAATATTTAAAACAACAACTTTTAAAGAGACCGGTTATTGAGGGCGATATAGTCCCTTTAGTTGGCGCTCCAGCCTTTACCGGATTTGGAAAGTATCCTCAAAATCAAGCAGTTTTACTTGTTGCGATTAAAACCGAGCCGAAGGGAACGTTAATAATAGATGAAACTACAAAAGTGGTATTTAGGGAACGACCAGCTAAGGGATTTGAGAGATTTGGTAAAGCGGGTATAACTTATGAAGACATCGGTGGACTTAAAGAAGAGTTGAAGAAAGTCAGAGAGGTTATAGAACTACCTTTGAGATATCCAGAACTTTTCCAAAGACTCGGTATAGATCCACCGAAAGGAGTGCTATTACACGGCCCTCCGGGAACTGGTAAAACGTTAATAGCTAAAGCTGTAGCTAACGAGATTGGAGCAACCTTCTTGACGATTAATGGTCCAGAAATAATGAGTAAGTTTTATGGAGAGAGTGAGCAAAGACTAAGAGAGATTTTCGAGAAGGCTAAGGAGAGTGCTCCATCAATAATATTTATTGATGAAATAGATGCAATAGCCCCTAGAAGAGATGAAGTTGTAGGAGAAGTTGAGAGGAGAGTGGTTGCTCAACTTTTAACTTTAATGGATGGACTTGAGGAAAGAGGTCAAGTTATTGTTATTGGTGCTACAAACAGGATTGAAGCAGTAGATCCTGCTTTAAGAAGACCTGGGAGATTTGATAGAGAGATTGAAATAGGTGTGCCTGACAGAGAGGGGAGATTTGAAATTCTTCAGATTCATACAAGAAATATGCCATTAATGCCAGACTACTCAAGAGAATTTGTAATTGAAGCTTTAAGATCTATAATGAATTATCTTAAAGAAGAGGGAGATGTGAGAGCTAATCAATTGGAGTTCATACTTGATGAGGTGAAAGATGCAGAAAAGAAGGAGGAGATAAAATCGATAATTGATAACCTTCTCCCTCAAGATCTAAAGAACGATCTTGAAAGGGAGATAATTAAAGCAATGCTAAGACATCTTGCTGACCAAACACATGGATTTGTTGGGGCGGATATTGAGGCGTTAAGTAAAGAGGCGGCGATGAAAGCTTTAAGGAGATATCTACCAAAGATCGATTTAAATAGTGATGAGATACCAGCAGAACTTCTTGAAGAGATAAAAGTAACAATTGATGACTTCAGAGAGGCTTTAAAAGAGATTGAACCATCAGCGATGAGAGAGGTACTTGTAGAAGTTCCTAAAGTTACATGGAATGATGTTGGTGGACTCAACGATGTTAAAAGAGAGATAATCGAAGCGGTTGAATGGCCATTAAAATATCCAGAAAAGTTCAAAAAATTTGGAATAAAACCTCCTAAGGGTATATTACTATATGGCCCTCCGGGAACTGGTAAAACGTTAATAGCTAAAGCTGTAGCTAACGAGAGTGAAGCTAACTTCATAAGCATTAAAGGTAGTGAATTACTTTCAAAATGGCTTGGAGAGAGTGAAAAAGCAGTTAGGAAAATATTTAGAAAAGCGAGACAGGTTGCTCCATGTATAATATTCTTCGATGAGATAGATGCAATAGCACAGATAAGAGGAATTGATGAAGGAAGTAGAGCTGTTGAGAGGGTTGTTAATCAGCTTTTAACTGAAATGGATGGACTTGAGGAACTTGAAGGAGTGCTCGTTATAGGTGCAACAAACCGCCCAGATATAATAGATCCAGCTTTGTTGAGACCTGGACGATTTGATAGATTGGTGTATGTGAGACCTCCGGATAGATCTAGTAGAGTTGCAATATTTAAGATTCATACAAAAGACATGCCCTTGGCTGATGACGTTGATTTGGAGGAACTTGCCGAACTCTCTGAAGGTTATGTTGGAGCTGATATAGAAGCTGTTTGCAGAGAGGCTGTTATGTTAGCTTTGAGAGAGAATATAAATGCTGATAAGGTTGAGATGAGACACTTCCTTCAAGCGATGAGGAAGATCAAACCAAGTGTAAATGAAACTATGATAAGCTTCTACGAGCGGTTTGAAGAGAGGGTTAAGCAAGAAACTAAATCTGCAAAGACAATACTTGGCTATGGATAAATAATTTATTATTTAAAACACTTGATAGTATTAATGAATGCAGAAGTATCGGATAACAAATAGGTGTATAATTTTAAAAATTAAATTAGATTTAGCATTAATTTTATTATAATACAAATATTTAAAAAATTAAATTAAAAAATTTTATTTATTATTATTTTATTATTATGTAATAGTGTGGATGGTATAAATATGGTATGGATAATGAATTTATACTTCATAATCAATAAGTTGTTGGTGATGAAAATGTTCGCAAGATCTCTCGCAAGGAAAATGGTATTGCTATCGGACGGAACAGTTGTTGGCACTTTACATAACATAACTGTGGACATGAAGTCTGGATCTCTTTTGAATTTAATCGTCAAACCACAAAATGAGATCGAAGGTTTAGAGAAGGATGATGGATATTACATAATTCCGTTTGGGAGTGTTAGGTCGATAAGTGATTACATAGTTGTAGATAAAAAAAGGTTAAAAGAATGAGAAACCTCTTTTTTCCACCATTAGTTCTTCCTCTCTTCTTTCTTTTAGTTATTCTCCCTTTTACAATTTTAATCTTTTTACTTGCAACCTCAGAAGTCTTTAAAATCCTCTTTGGGATTAGTGAATTAGAGGCTATGATTCTTTTTGCATTAATCGTTATTGGGAGTTTTATAAATATACCAGTTTATGAAAAGGAAGGAAAAGAAATTTTAAAGAGTGTGAGCTTTTTCGGGATAATTTATTATCTTAGGGAAAGAAAAAAGATAATTGTTGCGTTGAATGTAGGAGGAGCTATACTTCCTTCAATTCTTGCTATAAAAGTTCTTACAGATGTTCCTTTTTTTCCTTGGATATTCTCCTTTTTAATAACCTCATTTGCCATCTATTTCTATGCGAAACCTATTCCAAGAGTCGGAATTGTAGTTCCGATGTTCGTTCCTCCGATTATATCGATACTCTCATCATATATAGCGATATCATCATTTAATCTTCCCATCTCTTTTCTTCCAAAAATTGCATTCTCTTCTGGAGTATTGGGCTCATTACTTGGTGCAGATATCCTCCATTTGAAAGATATTGAGAGAGTTGGGAGTGGTGTTGTTAGTATTGGGGGGGCTGGAACTTTTGATGGCATATTTCTTACTGGAATACTTGCCGTCATCTTTTCAATGTGGTTGGTTTATTAGTTGATTATTATTTAATCTTTAATTTTATTATTTTTTATTTATAATTATTTTATAATTATTATTTATTTTTATTGATTAAATTATTATTTTTATATGGCTATTTCGTTTATTTTATTTATCTCTTTATTTTTTGTTTATCTCATTCTTTCAAAGAATAGTAAATTAACTCAACTTTCTGGGCGTTTCCATTTTTACCACAATTTTAAATAATTTCTTCTTTTTCGATAATTTCCTATTTCTTATTTTTTTCTAAAAATGTTAAACATCTGATATATAATTTATTGTTATTCATTTATTTTATTAATTAATTTATCTTTAATTATAGATATACTATTATATATAAATCTCATTGTATATAAAAAATAATATCAAATAAATAATATTGTCAATAGTAATTAGTTAATGTAGGTTTAAAGAAGAAAGTATGAGTAGACGATTTGGATCAATTTTTCACCCTAATTATTTAGGCAAAAAAGATTTTAGATAGATGATAAATTGGCTGTATGCGAGTTGTTATAATTCAGAATGCAAAGCATGAACATGCGGGTTTTATTGAAGATTTATTGAAATTATATGGTGTGAATTATGAGTATATCCA
>WAJX01000010.1 GCA_015523665.1 Ferroglobus sp. | reverse complement strand
AGTTATGTGAGTAAGGAATTAAGAAAATATGTGTTAGGCGAAATGCCTGCCTCTGGGAGATGTATTAAAGGTGAAATAAATGGTTGATATAAACATGACTAAAAAAGAAATACGAAAATACTTCAAAGAAATTAGAAGGATTTATTTGAGTGGAGATTATACAGAGGGGTCATACAGAACTCCTTTTGAAAATTTCATAAAAGGGTTAAATTCAAATTATAACATTATTCAGGAACCAAGAAGAACTACAGGTCTTGGTGCACCTGATTTTAAAGCATTTTATATCAACCGGAAAGTGGGTTTTATAGAGACAAAAGATATGGGAGATAATTTAGAGAGAACTCTTGAGTCTGACCAGCTCAAAAAATATACTAGTGCTATAGACAATCTTGTACTCACTAATTATATCCAGTTTATACTAATTAGAAATGGTCGTAAAGTTTATGATTGTAATCTTTTCACACTATCCGACTTAGATAAGGGAAGTTTAATAATTTCAGATGATAAAATTAAAACATTTTTATCTCTCATAAATGAATTTTTTGAGTATAGATTACCAACAATAAAATCAGCCGAAGAACTAGCTAAAGAACTCTCTAAAAGAGCAAAATTATTGAAAGAACTGGCTAAAGAACAACTTCTGGATGATTTAAAGAATGTTGAAAATGGCAGACGCCCATCATCAATTTACGATTTTTATCAAGGGATAAAAGAATTAATCAAAGACATAAAAATAGACGATTGTGCAGATGCTTACGCACAAACGGTAACTTATGGGCTATTTTTGGCTAAGAAAAACTGCCCAAACAGTTTAGATAGGCGGATAGCTTCTTCTTATATACCAAAAAACATAGGCATAATTAAGCGAATTTTTCTGAACATATCAGGTGAGGAATTTCCTCCAAATATTTCTTGGATTGTGGATGATATCATAGAGATATTAAATGCCGCAAACTTGGACGAAATTTTAAATAAAATAGATAAGCGTGGCAAAAAAGATAAAGACCCTATAATTATTTTTCTATGAAGATTTTTTGAATTATTATGAGCCTGAAAAAAGAAAACATCTTGGAGTCTATTATACACCACGCCCAGTTGTGAATTTTATTGTAAATTCTGTGCATTCAATTTTAAAGCAGTATTTTGATAAGCCATTAGGATTGGCAGATGATAGCGTAAATGTGCTCGATCCTGCGATTGGAACAGGAACATTCTTCTGGATATCTTTTCTTGTTGCATTAGGAGAATTAAAAAATCAAGGATTACAAGGAATAATTTTTGATAAAATTAGAGACCATCTTCTAAAACACTTTTACGGTTTTGAAATTTTAATTACACCCTATGTAATTTCTCATTTGAAGCTTATTGATTTGCTCCAGAGATGGCATTACATATTTAGGAATGATGACAGGATACAGGTCTATTTGACAAATACATTAGAGCCATCTGAGGTTCATACTCTTTTGCCATTTTTAAGGGAGATAACGGAAGAATCCAGAATTGCAAATCAGATAAAATTGCGGAAGCCTATTCTTGTTGTGATGGGTAACCCGCCATATGCAGGGTTATCTGCAAATAAAGGAAAATGGATTGATGATTTACTGAAAAAAGGATATACACATGCAGATGGTACTAAGGATGATGGATACTACAAAGTGGATGGAAAACCGCTTGGTGAAAGAAAACTCTGGCTTCAAGATGATTATGTTAAATTTATAAGGTATGCACAGTGGAAGATTGATAAGAATGGAGAAGGCATCGTTGGGTTTATCACAAATCACAGTTATCTGGATAATCCCACATTTAGAGGAATGAGGGAATCGCTTTTACAGAGTTTTGACAGAATCTATATTTTAAACCTTCATGGAAATGCTTTAAAGAAAGAGAAATGCCCTGATGGAAGCAAAGATGAAAATGTCTTTGATATAAAACAAGGCGTTGCAATCGGAATATTCATAAAAAGTAAAAAATAAGGAGAGAAGAAGGTTTATTATGCCGACCTTTGGGGATTGAGGGAAGAGAAATATCATCGGCTTGACCGCCACACAATAGACAATGTTCAATGGCAGGAAATTAGACCAACTTCGCCTTATTACTTTTTTGTTCCGAAAGATACAGCTTTAGAAGAAGAATACAATAAGTTTTGGAAGATTACAGATATTTTTACTGTGAACGGCGTTGGAATGACAACTGCGAGAGATAATTTTGTTATTGACTTTGATGAAGAGGTTCTTCTTGGAAGAATTAAAAAATTCAAAAATAGTATGGGT
>WAJX01000009.1 GCA_015523665.1 Ferroglobus sp. | reverse complement strand
TCAGATGTGTATAAGAGACAGGTATAAGGATAAGTTACAACAAAAGCTAAAAAGAAAGATAAGAGTATCTTTGAAACTATCCATTCTAGTGGGGAGTAGACAACCATTTTCTTATCCCCAAGTGTTAAAGCCCAATACATTTTTATAAGGTCGTCTGATTTGTAAAATACTACAACAAATACGATAAAAAGTAGGATTGTAATTCTGATAAGCCTTTCTCTCAATTCAGCTAAATGCTCCCTAAATTCCATCTCTCTATCCTCAGGAGGTTTCACATTTTAAAATTGGGTTATGTTTAAAACTTTTTATCTCTTAGAGACTTAAATTTGAGAATTTTATATTTTACTGATTAAACATTAAAATAACTATGATGAATAAACTCTCTTAAATTTGATCTCAGCAATTTGATCTCAGCAAGACTTAGCCTCAAAAAATTTGCTCATCATCCTAATAAAAATCTATAAATTTTATAAATAAAAAAACTAAAATTTAAAAAATTAAAATTAAAAATGATGTCCGAATCACACTCCCGCCTAAACAGTTTTAAATTTTAAAAAAACCCTTTGGTTATGTATCTCACAAAGGAAGAAGAGAAAATGTTAAACTCAGAAAATGAAAGTATGAGAAAATCCATGGAAATTTTGATAGCTGTTGGTAAGATATTTGGAGCAGAGAGATTTGTGGAAATAAAATCTGCTCAAATTTCTGGAGTATCATATAAAAATATAGGTGATGCTGGATTAGAATGGCTTGAAAGTATAAATGCGAGAGTTAAAGTTAAAACCTTATTAAATCCAGCTGGTATGGATTTGGAGAGATACATGGAAATGGGGATTGATAATGAATTTTACAAGAAACAGATGAGAATAATTAAAGCGTTTAAAAAAATGGGAGTTAAGCTCTCTCTTACATGCACACCTTATTACATATGCAAACCCTCTTTTGGTGATCATTTAGCTTGGGCTGAAAGTTCAGCAGTTATATATGCCAACTCGGTAATTGGAGCGAGAACAAATAGGGAGAGTGGGATAACAGCTTTAGCTTCAGCTATAACTGGGAGAACACCACTTTATGGTATGCATATAAAAGAGAATAGAAAACCAACAATATACGTTAAAGCTAAAAAAACTGAACCAGCAATCGCTGGACTTGAACTCGGAAATGTTATCAAAGATGAAATCCCTCTTATTAAGTTTGATTTTAAGCTTAATGATGATCAGCTAAAAGCATTTGGTGCTGCTCTTGCATCTACATCTTCATTAGCGATATTTCATATCGAAAACCAAACACCGGAATGGAAAGACTTTGAAAAACCTAAAGAAAAGATTGAGATTGATACAGATATTGTTAAAAAGGGATGTGATCCAGATTTAATAGCAATCGGTTGTCCGCACCTTTCGGCAAATGAGCTGATCAAAATAGCTCATCTTATCGACAGATATGGGAAGGTTAGAAGAGAGCTTTGGATATTCACATCTAAACATATCAAGAACAGAATGTTAGAGATCGTCAAAAAAATTGAAAATAGTGGAGCTAAAGTTTTTACAGACACATGTATAGTGGTCTCACCGATAGCAGATAGATTTAATTGTATAATGACTAACAGTGGAAAAGCTTTGGAGTATCTCCCTAAGTTAAGAGCGGTTAATGTCGTATTTGCTAATATCGAAAAGTGCATAAGAATTGCTTGCAATGGTGGTTAAATGGGATTTGGAACTAAGGCTAAGATTAAGATTAAAGGTAGAATTATATCAAAAGGATATGCAGAAGGTGAGGCCATTGTTAGTAAAAAAAAGATTTCCTTTTTGGGAGATGTTGATCCAAAGACTGGTGTAGTTATCGACAAGAATAGTGATATCTATGGAGAAAGTATTTCGGGAAAGGTATTCATATTTCCATTCGGTAAAGGAAGCACTGTAGGTACATACATCCTTTTACAAATGGTTAAAAACGGTGTTAACCCAAAAGCCATAGTTAATAAAAAGACAGATGTTGTTGTAGCATCTGGAGCCATAATTGCCGAAATTCCTTTAATTGATGAACCTGAAAGAGATATATTCGAGATAATTAAAACAGGAGATTTTGTAAAGGTCAACGCATATGAGGGGTGGATAGAGATTGAGAGAAGATGAAATAGTCTCCCAGCATTTTACTATATATTATCAAGAGAGAGGTAGAGATTACATAAGGTTTTATGTTATTCCAAAAACAGATGTGAAAAGTGATGAAGTTAGCGAAATTATGGCTAAATTAGCCGAGATGTATGATGTCAAACTTTATACGAGATTTGGGGAGTATGTTATTGAACTTAAAGAGAGAAAAAATAACTATTTTTGGAATTTGATATTGCTCATTCTAACATTCATCTCCACAACATTTGCAGGAGCTATGCTTGGAGAGAGATTTGACATAATTCAAGGAGTCCAATTTTCCATAGCCCTATTATTCGTTCTGGGAAGTCATGAAATGGGTCACTATTTTATTTCCCGAAAATTTGGAATGAAAACCTCTCTACCATATTTCATACCATTTCCAACTATAATCGGAACGATGGGGGCTATAATAAAACATAAAGGAGCAATTCCAGATAGAAAGGCATTACTTGCTGTTGGGATCTCTGGGCCATTAGCAGGAATTCTTGCATCTATATTTGTTGTCATTATTGGACTCCAATTTGAGATGAACGTATCCCAGCCAGAAAAAGCTATAATGATTGGCATTCCACCACTCTTCCAGTTCTTGATAAATCTCGTTGGCTATAAAGGGAATGCTATCCATCCAGTTGCATTCGCTGGATGGGTTGGTATGTTTATAACATCACTTAACCTCATCCCAGTTGGACAATTAGATGGCGGACATGCAATGAGGGCTATGATAGGTGAGAGAGCGGAGATAATCTCAAAAATTATGCCTCTCCTTTTAATATCAATAGGAATGATATACAAACCGTATTCATCAGTTTGGTTCTTTTGGGGTCTTTTTACATTCTTTTTTAGCCTTCAAAAACATCCCAAACCGTTGAAAGATGAGTCCTTACCATCAAATTGGAAAATTTTAGGTATTATCACCTTCGGAATCGGTATGCTATGCTTCACTCCAACTCCGTTCATCTTACCAAAAAATTTTTAGTGATTAATTATGACGTTCAATGAAATGATCGAAAAGTTAAAAGAATTGTTAGACAAAGAAGTCAGTTACATCAAAAAAAAGATGATAGCAGCAGTATTAGTCCCGATCGTAGAGGAAGACGGAAATTTGATAATGATAAAACGCTCTGAAAATCTCTCAAGAAGTGCTGGACACGTTGCCTTTCCTGGAGGGATAAGAGAGAAGGATGAAGATATAGTTGAAACTGCGATTAGAGAGACTGAAGAGGAATTAGGAGTGAAACAGAGCGAGATTAAAATTCTAGGATTCTTACCACCTAAGGAGGTTATAGAGCATAGAATAAAGATCTATCCAGTTGTTGGAACATTAATAACAAGTGAATTTAACCCCAACTGTTTTGAAATAGATAAAATATTAGTAGACTCACTATATAATGTCCTAAAGTCCAGAAGGGTCGCTGACTGGGGGCCAAATTTTGAATGTGATGGAGAGCTTGTATGGGGTGCTTCGAGCAGGATATTGGATGACCTATATCTCAGAATTTTAAGATGGTATGGAGATGTCGACAAATTCTTTATGAACTTATAAATTATAAATTATCATCTATCATTTTATTTTCATTCTTTAAAATAAAAATTAAAAATAAAAAATTTTATTTTAAAAATCAAACTCAAAGTTGAAAATTAAATGATAATAGTATAAAAAATTGAGATAATAGCATGCAGGCTTATAAAAGTTAATAAATATTGAGATCAAAGTTTTATGAGATGAAATTATTAACAATCGGTGTTGGAAAAGGAGCTTTTCTTGCAGAACTTTTCGCAAAAAAAGGAGCTGAGATTAACAATTTAAAGCTCTTCAAATGCTATGCCCTATCAAACTCTATCGAGGAGATAAAAAGCTTAAAAAAGATACCAGACACCAATAAATTCTTTGTTATATGGGATACTAACTATACAGATTATGTAGATGTTAGAAGTGCCATTAATACTTTAATGGCAAGACATGAAATTTATGAAGCTTCTTTGGTAATTTCAGATGTTACAGATGATTTTTCCATTTCAGCATCTTTATCACTGGCTGAAGAACTTAAAGAAGTTATGGAAGAACCCAGAATGAACTTAGCTCTAATTCCAGATCTTTCAAATCCTTATGAGGTTGAAAAAGTTAGAAAAGGAATTAAATTACTCTCCAAAGCTTACGATTATGTATTTGTATTTGAAAAGAAGAGAGATTTTGAAACACACGTGTTAGATAGCTTTAATATATTATCTCTCGTAGGAGAGATTGATGCCAGAAAAAGGAAAAGTGGAGAGGTAGTGGTAGATACGAGTGATCTCCTAAATTCTTTAAGCGATGGTATAACTATTGTTGGTAGAGCAAAAGTTAAACTTAGGCCAAAAATAATCAATTTTTTCTCCAAGAAAAGTAGAAGTGAACTTTTAGGCATAAGAACAAAAAGGATGATAGATTTGCTTGACAGATCTTTGAAATCTTTGAGTGCAAGAGGTGATGTTAATACCGCTAAAAAAGGGTTAATTGTTTTTGCTGGAGAACCAGAAGAGATAACTATGGACGGTCTTTTTGCTTGTATATCAAAAATGGAAAAGATAAATAGCGATATAGTAATCAGATATGGAGATTATCCGATTCCTGGTGTAAATTCGATAAGCTCGGTTATACTTTTCTCAGGAATTA
>WAJX01000008.1 GCA_015523665.1 Ferroglobus sp. | reverse complement strand
GTCAATTTCTAGGAGGTATTTTGTGATTGGGTTTTTTGATGGAGCTCTTACAATCATGGGATTGATAATGGGTGCTTATCTTGCTGGTAAGGCAACCAACACGATAGTGATATCAGCGGGAGTTGCTACAGCCTTAGCTCTTGGAATTTCGAGTGGTTGGGGAGCTTATGAAGCTGAGAGAATGGAGCAAGGATTGATTGCAAGTGAGAAAAGAAAAGCTCTTTTAAGAGAGGAAAACGAATTCTGTTTGATAGATGAAGCACATAACTTTGCGATGAAAGTTACAGCAATAGTGCACGCATTAGCTCCTATACCATCAGCTATTCTACCTTTAATCCCTTATATATTTTTGGATGTTGAAAAGGCATTTTATTCGGCGATGGGTATAAGCGTAACTCTTCTATTCTTAATTGGGGTGATGATGGGAAAGGTATCTAAGAGGAATATTATCAAATCTGGAATGAGAATGGTTCTCGCTGGTGTGATAACTTTAATCTTAATCATTATACTCAGCCCCAGTCATGTCGCTTAAGTTAAATTTATTAAGCCTTCTTTAGCCATTTCCTCAAAAGGTGAGTTTATGAAGTCTATGTATGCCCATATCAGGAATGCTTGGAAAAAACCATGGGAAGGATATGTTGGAGAGCTAATGTGGTATAGGTTACAAAAATGGAGGAGGGAGCCAGTAGTAGTTAGAATTGAAAGACCAACTAGGTTGGATAGAGCAAGAGCTTTGGGATATAAAGCAAAGAAAGGAATAATAGTTGTTAGAGTTAGGGTCAGAAGAGGTGGAAGAAGAGCCACCCGTCCGAATAAGGGAAGAAAATCAAAAAGAATGATGGTTAGTAGAAAGACACCGAAAAAGAACTTACAATGGATAGCTGAAGAAAGAGCTGCGAGAAGATATCCTAACATGGAAGTACTTAATTCATACTGGGTTGGAGAAGATGGGAGATATAAATGGTTTGAAGTAATATTAGTTGACAGATCTCATCCAGCTATCAGGAGTGATAAACAGCTATCTTGGATATGTAATAAAAGAGGGAGAGTATTTAGGGGATTAACTTCTGCAGGAAGAAAAGCAAGAGGATTGAGGAGGAGAGGTAAAGGAGCTGAAAAAGTGAGACCCAGTCTTAGAGCTAATCTTAGATCTAAATCGAGTTAATCGTTATAAATCTTAAAATTAAATTAATGTAAAGTTATGAGAAAAAAACTATGAGAATTAAAATTGAAAGGATAAATGTATCTGCGATAGTCCATTCAACAGAGAGTCAAGATAAAGTTGCTGAGGCTATGTCAATACTTTTTCCGTTTGAATTTGAAATTCTCGTCAGTAAAGCGAAGGGGCATTATGGAAATGAGATGGCTTTTTTAGAAGTTGAACTTAAGAGGAAGGAGGAGATATCTAAGTTCTGGAATTATCTAATAGAATTACTTGGAGAACAAAAATATCAAATTTTAGAAATGTTAGATAATTTATTGGACGACTCTGGGGTGCTTCATCTAAGAATAGATAAACAAAAAGCATATCTTAAAAGTGTATATCTGGCTTCAGGAGGGGATACAATAGTTCTAAAGGCTAAGATTGTTACATACCCGTTAAAAAAAGAAAAATTGAAAGAAGCTGTAAAGAAATTAATTGAGGATGGTTACTAAAATGAATAGAAATAAAATAAATAAAATAATAATAAAAAATAAAAATAAAATTAAACGGAATGGTGGAGTAATAATATTATAATAAAAAAATATTATGATTTATATGATTGACTTAATACGTTTTAACCCTGAAAAAATTTATTTTAATTATTCAAATTATATAGTTTTTGGTGAGGAGACTGATAAATTTGTGAATGGGTGTATGATAATAGCCAGAGATGTTAATGAGCTTAGAAGAAAGCTAAAGGAGTCAGATGGGATAATAGGTGTAGCTAGTGAAAGTATAAAGGTTAATAGAGAGGCTGTAATGAGGAAAAAAGTTGACTTCTTATTAGATTTAAAAAGGAGAAGAATTGATTACTCGACTGTAAAACTATCTGCAGAAAAGGATGTTATTATTGAAATCTCTCTTTCAAAATTCATTGAATCTAAAGGTGTTGAGAGAGCCAGACTTTTTGATGAAACGAAAACACTTTTTAAAATAATAAAAAAGTTTGATGCACCGTTCATATTAACAAGTGGTGCGAATAATTTTTACCACCTTCGCCCATATAGGCAGATAAGTGATTTCTTCAAAATGTTGGGTGCTGATGTCAAAAGAGCATTGTATTGGATGGAAAGACTTGGGAGGAGATTGTTTGATGATAGATACATAATGAATGGTTTAGAGATTATATAGGGGATTGTATGAAGGGGTTACCACCATCTTTGAGGGATAGAAAAAGATATATTGCCTTTCAACTCTATTCAGAAAGAGAACTTAATGAGAGAGAAGTAATTCAAGCCATAACCAATAAAATTATCGATCTTTATGGAGAGTTTGGATATGAAATGTTCAAACTGATAGAATTTGATGGTAAGAGAGGAATAATAAGTGTAAAAGCTGAAGGAAAAGATAAGGTTAAAAATGCATTAACGTTGATTGATAGGATATCTGATGTTAGAGTTCTCCCAATTGTGTTGGGAGTAAGTGGAACGATAAAATCGTGTAAAAAGAAGTATTTGGAGGTGTGAAAGATGCATTTACCTCAGATGGGTTATGATAGGGCGATAACTGTATTTAGCCCAGATGGGAGGTTATTTCAAGTTGAGTATGCAAGAGAAGCGGTTAAAAGGGGAGCTACTGCTATAGGTGTTAAAACAGTTAGTGGAGTCGTCCTCTCGGCAGATAGAAGAGTTGCGAGTAGATTGCTTGAAGCGGATACAATTGAGAAGATTTATAAGATAGATGAACATATATGTGCAGCAACCTCTGGACTTGTTGCGGATGCGAGGATTCTTATAGATAGAGCTAGGCTTGAAGCTCAGATAAACAGGCTGACATACGATGAACCTATCACAGTGAAGGAGCTTGCAAGGAAGATATGTGATTTCAAGCAACAATACACACAATATGGTGGAGTGAGACCATTTGGAGTCTCCTTACTTATTGCTGGAGTTGATGACGTACCAAAACTCTACGAAACTGATCCTAGTGGGGCATTACTTGAGTATAAAGCAACAGCAATAGGTTCTGGGAGAAACGCTGTTATGGAGTATTTTGAGAAAGAATACAGGGAAGATATGTCTCTAGATGATATGATAATTCACTCTCTTGTTGCAATGGGGAAAGCTATTGAAAGTGAACTTACAGTGGACGGTGTTGAAATAGGGTTGATCAGTGTTGATGATAAAAAGTTTAAAGAATTAAAACCATCAGAAATTGAAGAATATATCAAAAAAGCTAATGAGATTCTTAAAAAATAATTTAAAAATAAAATAAAAATAAATAAAGATAGAAAAAATGAATGATAGAAAAATATAGAGTAAAAGAGTTAGAATGAAACATCAAAAAGGGTTGAATAAAATAATGCAATAAAATAATGGAAAATAATACAATAAAAATAGAAGGATAAATTGGAAAGTGTTCTGATTTGAGATTAAATTAAAACATTGAAACAGAGCTAAAATCAAGTAGGAATCGAGGATTGAAAATTAAAATTTAAAAATTAAAATTTAGGAATAAGATTATGATTAAGGATTAAGATTAAAATTAAACTTAAAATCTAAAGGTTGAGAAAGATTGGAGGGAGGTTGGTTGGTCTCACTGGAAAAAGCGGTGGTTGCAAGACTTAAGAAAGGCGGTATAAACTTTGAAGTTTTAGTTGATCCTTATCTTGCGAGAGATCTCAAAGAAGGGAAAGATGTGAATATTGAAGATCTTGTAGCTGTTGAGGAAGTTTTTCATGATGCAAGAAAGGGAGAGAGGGCAAGTTTATCTGAATTAGAAAAGATCTTTGGAACGTCAAACATAGAAAAGGTAATAAAGATAATAGTTTCAGAAGGAGAAGTACAAATTACAGCTGAACAGAGAAAAGAGATGTTAGAACAGAAGAAAAAACAGATAATTGAATACATAAGGATGAATACAATAGATCCTAGGACAAATGCTCCACATACGTATGCGAGAATAGAGGCTGCAATGAACGAAGCAAAAGTTCACATTGATATATTTAAGCCAGTAGAGATGCAAGTTAGAGACATTGTTAAAGCTTTAAAACCAATTCTACCGATGAGGTTTGAAGAGGTTGAAATTGCTATAAAAATTCCTGCAGAACATGCTGGTAAGGCTGTGAGTGCTCTCTACTCATTTGGAAGAATATTAAGGGATGAATGGCAAAAAGATGGAAGTTGGATATGTGTAATGAGGATCCCTGCTGGAATGCAGGGAGATTTGATGGACTTGCTTGGTAAAGTCTCTAAAGGAGAAGCATTAACAAAAGTTTTAAGGAGGATACAAGCATGAGGAGTATTGTTTTGCCCGGTGATCTGATAGCAACTAATCCAAAAGTTGCTGGACATGGTACTTATATTGAAAATGGAAAAGTTTACGCTAAATTCTTGGGATTACTCGATAAGACAGACACGCAGGTGAGAGTTATCCCATTGCGGGGAAAATACATTCCATCTGCTGGAGATGTTGTTGTGGGAGTAGTTAAAGAGGTTACTGCACATGGTTGGATTGTTGAAATAAATTCTCCCTATGAAGCTTTTCTTCCCTCAACAGAAAATCCAGAATACAAACCGAATAAAAAGCTTAACGAATTTCTTGAAGTTGATGATATGATAATAGCGAAGATCGCCAATATAGATCCCAAAATGAGGGCTACATTAACGATGAAGGATAGGATTTGTAGACCGATAAGATTTGGTAGGATAGTGGTGATAAATCCTGCTAGAGTGCCTAGGGTTATAGGGAAAAAAGGTAGTATGATAAAACTTTTCAAAAACGAACTAGGTGTTCAGGTTGTTGTTGGGCAAAATGGACTTATATGGCTTAGTGGTGATAGGAGGAAAGTTAATGTTGTTGAAGAGGCTATATACATTATAGAGAGAGAAGCTCATACAGAAGGACTTACTGATAGAATAACTGAATTTATTAAGAGGAGGAAGGCTGAAAATGAGTGAGGATATTAAGCTTATAGTGAATGGAAAAAGAATAGATGGAAGAGCTTTTGATGAACTCAGAAATATACGCATAGAGGCAGGAGTTCTAAAAAATGCTGATGGGTCGTGTTATCTTGAAATGGGTAGGAACAAGATTATGGCTGCTGTATATGGTCCTAGAAAAGTCCAACCTAGACATCTAGCAGATCCTGTTAAAGCTATTGTAAGATATCGATACAATATGGCTCCATTCAGTGTTGAAGAGAGAAAGAGACCAGGACCAGATAGGAGGAGTGTTGAAATATCGAAGGTTAGTAGGGAAGCTTTAGAATCCATAATAATGACAGAACTTTTTCCTAGAAGTAGTATAGATATATTTGTTGAAGTCCTTCAAGCTGATGCTGGTAGTAGGACAGCCTGTCTTAATGCTGCAAGTGTTGCATTAGTAGATGCTGGCATTCCGATGAGGGGTATTATAACTAGTGTAGCTGTAGCAAAGGTTGATGGGCATATAGTTTTAGATCCAGTCAAAGAAGAGGACAACTTTGGTGAAGCTGACATCCCTTTTGCATTCTTCATACGGAATGGGAAAATAGAATCTATAGCTCTCTTACAAATGGACGGTAAGCTTACAAAAAATGAACTTATTGAAGCTGTAAAACTTGCAAAAAAAGGAGTAATGGAGATATACAAACTTCAAAGAGAGGCTATAATGAAAAAATATATTGTGGAGGATGTTGAATGAACATTATAACGGATGTTAGAAAAGATTACATTCTTTCGAAAATAAGGGATGGGGAAAGAGTTGATGGGAGAGCCTTTGATGAGTTTAGAAAAATTGAGATAGAGACTGGGGTGATAGAAAAGGCTGAAGGTTCAGCATTGGTAAAACTTGGGAACACACAAGTTATTGTTGGAGTGAAGATGCAAGTAGGTGAACCTTTTCCAGATTCTCCAGATAAGGGTATAATAATAACAAATGCTGAATTAGTCCCTCTTGCATCTCCGATTTTTGAGCCTGGACCACCTGATGAGAACTCTATAGAACTTGCAAGAGTAGTTGATAGAGGGATAAGAGAGAGTGAGGCGATTGATCTGTCTAAGCTATGTATAGAAGAAGGAAAGAAAGTTTGGATAATATTCATTGATATACACGCTCTTGATGATGACGGAAATCTACTTGACGCTTCCGCAATAGCAGCTATCTCAGCTTTACTCAATACAAGAGTTCCAGCTGAGAGGTTTGGGGTTGGGGAAGATTTCCCGTTACCGGTTAGAAATTTACCTGTTGCTGTGACATCTATGATAATTGAGGATAAGATATTGGTGGATCCATCAAAAGATGAAAAGAGTGTTAGCAATAGTTTCATCACTATTACTACAGATGTGGATGATAACATTGTATCAATACAAAAAAGTGGGAGTTACTTGCTGAAAGAGGAAAAGTTTTATGAAGTACTTGACATCAGTATTGAAAAAGCGAGAGAAATAAGGGAACTCCTTAAAGAGGTGTAAATATGGCGAGAACTAAAAAAGTTAAAATGGCTGGAAGGTTTAAAGCTAGATATGGGCTTAGGATAAGGAGATCATTAGTTGAAATTGAAGTATTGCAAAGACAGAAATATACATGTAAAAGATGTGGTAAGAAAGCTGTAAAAAGGGTTGGAACTGCGATATGGGAATGTAAAAGTTGCGGGTATAAGTTTGCTGGCGGGGCTTACATCCCAGTAACTTCAGCCTCGAAAATAGTAGAACAGGCAATAAATAAAGGGGAGTGAGTTATGACTTACATCTGTATCATATGCAAATCTGAGGTAGATGTTGATTTAGAAAGAAACAGAATTCAGTGTGCAAGGTGTGGAAGTAGGATAGTTGTGAAACCCAGACCTCCAGCGTTAAAGAAGAGAGTAAAAGCTATTTAATGTAATCTTTTATGATATTTTGTTGTTATAGTTAATTAATTATATATAATTAAATTAAATATTATAATATATTAATTTATTAAATTTATTATTTATTTATCATTAATAAAATGATAATATATATTGATATATATGAAATAAAAATGTATATATGAAGGTTATTAAATATAAATGGATGAAAGTTTAATTTTTTGGTTAATATTATATTGTATTTAATTTATAATTGTATGATATTATGATGTTATGTTATCTAAAAAATCTTGGTATCAATCCTTGTAACATCATTAGATCAACTATAGCAATAGCTGTCATTGCTTCAGCAACAGGAATAGCTCTAGGAACAATACATGGATCATGCCTCCCTTTAACGACTATCTCTTCTTCAGTAAACCTTTCTATATTAACAGTTTTTTGTTGTTTGGCTATACTTGAGGTGGGTTTAATGGCAATTCTTACAATAATATCATTTCCATTTGATATACCTCCGAGAACTCCTCCAGAATTGTTACTTAAGAATACTACTCTACCGTTTACTATACTCATCTGATCGTTCATTTCACTTCCTTTCATTCTTGCTGAAGAAAAACCAGCTCCAATCTCAACACCTTTAACTGCGGGAATACTCATTAAAGCATAACTCAAATAAGCATCAAGCTTCATAAAAACAGGCTCACCAACCCCAGGTGGAACATTGGTTACAACAATCTCAATTATTCCTCCAACGCTATCTCCCTCTCTTTTAGCATTTTCTATCTCTCTTATCATTTCCCTTTCTACTTCATAATCTGGGCAAGATATCTCACTCTTTTCAGCTCTCTTTTTCCTCTCTTCGATATCCATTTCTGATAAATTTGCTCTTATTCCAGCAATCTCTATTGTATAGCCGATTATCTCTATTCCAAACTTTGAAAGGATTTTTTTAGCTATAGCACCTCCTGCAACTCTTCCAACAGTTTCTCTTGCTGATGACCTACCTCCACCTCTCCAGTCTCTTATCCCAAATTTAGCATAATAAGTGTAATCTGCATGTCCTGGACGAAATAGGTTTTTTATCCTCTCGTATGGTTTTGAATCAACATCTTTATTGTATACCAACATACTTATTGGTGTTCCTAATGTATAACCTTCAAAAACTCCAGAAAGAATTTCTACAATGTCACTTTCTTTTCTTGGAGAGGTTAATCTTTTTCCAGGTTTTCTCCTATCTAATTCTTTCTGGATATCACTGACATCTAGTTCCATTCCCGCTGGACAACCATCAACTACACATCCTACAGCTTTTCCATGACTTTCTCCCCAAGTAGTAACCCTGAAAACTCTGCCAAAAGTATTTCCTGTCATACTATCACCGCTCCCAACCTTCTTAAGATGTTAAAGAAATTAGGAAATGATACACTTACACATTCTGCATTCCTTATAATAACATCTGAAATTAAGCCAAGAAGTGAAAAAGCCATTGCAATCCTGTGATCATTAAAGCTATCAATAATTCCACCTTTAACGTTCCCCCCTCTTATTATCATCCCATCCTCTCTCTCTTCAACTTTTATACCTAACCTCCTCAGATTTATACATATACTCTTTATTCTATCACTCTCCTTAATTCTGAGATGTTCAGCGTTGTAAATTTTTGTCTCACCTCTAGCAACAGCACCAAGAATGGCGATAGTCGGAACGAGGTCGGGTGTGTTTGTTGCATCAAATTCTATTCCAAAGAGTTCGGATTTTTGTGCGATAATTTTATTCCCTTTCCATTTAATATCTCCTCCCATTTCTCTAACAATGTCTATGAAAATCTTATCTCCTTGCCTGGAATCAAATACGTTTGAGATTAATACTTTTCCAGCTAAGATCCCAGCGGAGATTAGATAACTCATTGATGAAAAATCTGGAGGAATTAAAAAATATCTAAGATTGTATTGTGAGGGATATATATAGAAGTTATTATCTTCTTTTTTAATTTCTATTCCACTTTCCTCTAAAACATGTAATGTTATGTCCACATATGGTTTGGACTTTATGCTTGTGACTTTAATGCAACTCTCTTCATCAACTAAAGGAAGAGCAAAAAGAAGAGAACTTAAAAATTGCGAGCTTTTAGCATTCAATTCTACTTCTCCGCCTCTTATAACTCCTTTAACCTTTAAAGGAGCGGTATAATTTCTTCCTCCCTTTATAATTGCTCCAAGCTTTATTAGAGTTAAACATAACTCTGTATTTGGTCTTTTTCTAATGGATGAATCTCCATCTAAGAGTGTTGTATATGGAGAGAGGGATGATAGGGAAAGGAAAAATCTTAAAGTAGTTCCAGAGTTTTCCACATTTATATAGCCAGAACTAGCGGAAAATCCTCCAACCTCGATTTTGTTACCTTTTCTTATAAAGAAAGCTCCACCATTCCTACATGCGTTTATAGTGGATATAGTATCGTCAGAGAATAGAGGATCTACTATTTTAGCTTTTTTCGATAAACTCCCTGCAATAATCGCTCTGTGGGTATAACTCTTTGATGGCGGGGCTTTTACTTCTCCATCGATCTCACTTCTTATTATTCTGATATCCATAATCTGTTTTTTTCTTTCCTACTCATAAACTTTTCACTCACAAGCGATAGATTTGCAATATGCTTGCTGTTATCTATTTTTATTTTTTATTTTATTTTTTATGATTTATTTTGAATAAATAAGAGCTTAGATAAACGAAAACTATATCTTGTTATTTTATTTGTTCCTATTATTATTGTATATAATATATAT
>WAJX01000007.1 GCA_015523665.1 Ferroglobus sp. | reverse complement strand
CTTACTCATAACTGGAGAAATTGAACATTCTGCATATCACATAGCAAAAGATTGTAAGATAAACGTGATTTTCTTGGGACATTACAATAGTGAAACCATAGGCTTGAAAGCTTTGATGAATGTTGTTAGAGATGAGCTGAATATCGATGTTGTTTTTTTAGACATCCCTACTGAGTTATAATTAATTTGTAATATAAATAGTTGTAATAATAATTAAATAAATAAAATTAAAAAACAAATAAAAAACATCTTAACATTTGGCAAATGGTAATGGAGTTGGTTTATCAAATCTCCGTAAGAGATAATAGATAAACCTTTATAGAAGATTTCATGGAAGAAATCGAAAAAATTAGACAGAAGAAATTAAAGGAGTTGATGAAAAAAATGACATCAAAAGATGTGATCTCATCACCGATAAACGTGGATTCGACAAACTTCGAAAAAATCTTAGGGGAGTATGAAAATGTTGTTGTTGATTTCTGGGCAGAATGGTGTATGCCTTGTAAAATGCTTTCACCAATAATTGAGGAGTTGGCTAAAGAGTTTGCTGGTAAAGTCGTTTTTGCCAAATTAAATACAGATGAGAATCCATTAATAGCAAATAAATATAATATAACTGGAATCCCGACATTAATATTTTTTAGGAAAGGAAAACCAGTTGATAAAATTGTTGGAGCTGTACCAAAAGGTGAGTTAGTGAGATGGATAAAGAGGAATCTTCATTAATTATAATTTAATTATTAATATGTAATAAATATATAATATTCTATTATAATTATTTTTTTATTTATTTTAATGCTTCATATATTAATTAGCTTAATTTTATAATCAGTGAAAATTGAAAATTTATTAAAATTATCCAAAAATAAGCCTAAAATATCCCACAAAAGGTATTCTAAACTTAGCGATCCCTATTATCCACTCAGGTTTCACTGGATTTGAAATAAAGGGTTGATCATAAAGTCTATTTGCGTCTCCCTTTGTTATATAACCTGAATTTGGAGCTTTCATACCATTAGGCATAATTTCGCCTTTCTTAACCCATTTGATCACTCTATGGATTATTGGTGTTTTACTACTATCTCCATTTGGGTAGTATACTATAACATCTCCATAATCTCCAAAACTCGTATAATTTATCAGCTTAGCTTCCTCATAAGTGACTATCTCAGCTCTACTCTTACCTATAAGAATCACCACATCTCCTTTATGGATATGTGGCTCCATACTTTGAGATTGAACAGCCACCATAAAAGGCCAAGCCCCAGTTATAAGATAACCCCCAACACCAATAACCGCAACAATAATTAATGTTGAGATGATATCTTTGATGAACCCTCTCATGGGATATTGGAGGAAGGACAATGATAATTAAAAGTATCGATTCACAGCTAATAATCAAAAAATTCGCTTTAAATGGTTATAATATTCATCCTAATGCAGTAGACTTAATAAAAAAAGCCGGTATTGATATTGACAGGATTGTTGATGAGGTATGTAAAAGAGCTGATGGATGTTTTATTATCACTCCAGATGATGTGATCAGGATCTTAAATGAAATAAAGAACAGAGCTGAGACTCCTTTACCTAAATCCAAAGTTAAAGAATCAGATGATAAAAGAGTTAGAAAGAGTGAGAGTGTAAATGTAATTAAAGATGTCACAGGAAAATCTACATGTAGAGGGACGATTGAAGATTTTATAAATTATTTTAATTCAAGATATGAAAAGATATCAAAAATTTTCAGGGGTAGATTAACTCAAATACCTATAGGATCTGTTTGGAAAGTTAAGAGTGAAAAAGTCGATGTTGTTGGAATTGTTGGTAATGTAAAGGAGATATCAGATGATAAAGCTATTTTTGAACTTGAAGATAAAACTGGTAAGATAAATGTAACAGCGACTGGAAAGTTAAAAGAAGTGGCTATGGAATTACTCGGTGATGAGATCATAGGAGTTTCTGGAAGTTTGATGGGAAGAGGTATTATAGCTGATAGAATTATCTTCCCAGACGTTCCTGTAAACGATAAAAAGTTGAAGAAAGATTTTAGAATCGTTTTTATTTCCGATACTCACTTCGGTAGTAAAACATTCCTTAAAGATGAATGGAACTCATTTCTTAAATGGATAAATTGTGAAGTCGGAGATAATAGAGTAATAGAGATAGCTGAGAGTGTGAAATACTTAATAATCTGTGGAGATTTAGTTGATGGCATTGGAATTTATCCAGAACAGGATAAAGAAATAGAGATTTTAGATATAAATCAGCAATACGAGTTTTCAGCGGAGCAACTGGACTTAATAAGGAAGGACATCAAAATTATCCTCTCTCCAGGAAATCATGATGCTGTAAGACAGGCTGAACCGCAGCCAGCTTTGCCAAAAGAGTTCTCATCACTCTTTCCTAAGAATGTGAAATGCGTTGGAAATCCATGTTTTGTGGATTTGGAGGGAGTAAAAGTTTTGATCTACCATGGAAGGAGTCTTGATGATGTTGTTAGTAGAATTAAAAGACTTAACTACTCGAATCCTCATGAAGCTATGATAGAGTTATTGAAAAGGAGACATCTTTCTCCAATGTATGGAAATAGATCACCAATAGCTCCAGAGAATGACGATTACTTAGTTATCGATGAGGTTCCAGATATCCTCCACAGTGGGCATGTACATACTTATGGGACTGCATTCTATCGAGGAGTTTTTGTTGTAAATTCATCAACTTGGCAATCTCAAACAGAGTTTCAAAAGAAGGTTAATTTAAACCCACAGCCAGGAAATGTAGCAGTGTATAATCCAGGAGGAGATGTTATAAGACTAAGATTTTATTCGGGTTAAACCTATTACATATTATGAAGGTCAAAGGGGAGATTGTAGAGACTACAAAATATAAGGGGATTGAAATTAAAATCTATTATGGTGATATAACTAAGCTTGAAGTTGATGCGATTGTAAATGCTGCAAATACAAAGCTCATCATGGGTGGAGGTGTTGCTGGAGCCATAAAAAAGGCAGGTGGAGAGGAAATAGAAAGAGAGGCTATGAAAAAGGCTCCAATAAGAATAGGTGAAGCTGTTGAAACTACTGCTGGAAAACTAAAAGCTAAATACGTGATCCATACTCCAACGATGGAATTGGATTTTAAAACAGACGAGAACAAGATAAAGTTGGCCACAAGAGCTGCACTGAAGAAAGCTCAAGAGTTAGGGGTTAGAAGTATAGCATTTCCAGCTTTAGGAACTGGGGTTGGAGGATTTCCAAAATCTAAATCAGCAGAAATAATGATTGGAGAGATAAAGTCTTTTATTGATAATATTGATACTACCAAAGAAGAATTGAGGACAATTATTTTAGCGGATATAAACGAAAAACAGATTCAAGAATTCAGAAATGCTATAAAGGCTTTGATCAATCATATTTAGATTTATACTTAGATTTAGCAATATCCCATACATCGTTTGTAAAAATTTTTAAAAATTTATTAGAAATATTAATAAAAAATTTCATAAAATAATAAAACGAACATGCATTATAGATACTGTCATATTACTCTCATATTGATTCAAGATAAAAATAAAGTAAATTAAAAGTAAATTAAAAAGATAAATATATCAAATATAAATTGAATGAATTTAATGAATGAATTTAATGATTTATAATTATAAGAAAACAATATATTACTGAAGAAATAAGTAAAAATGAATGATGTTGAGCGATATAAAAAGTGAGGTGAATATAGAATTAAGAAAGGTTTTTAAGGATAAAAAAGGAGATGAAGTGATCATAAGAAATTACAATCACCAAAATGATAGAGAGAAACTAATTGATATGTACTTCTCTTTCACCCCTGAAAACAGATGTCTGGGATTACCACCATCATCAAAAGAGTCTATAGAATATTGGATAGATCATCTTGCAAAAAATGGTTTGTCAATAGTTGCAGAGTTCAATAGCAGAATAATAGGTCATACCGCAATAGTTCCGACTGAAGACGGAAATGCAGACCTTACAATTTTTGTTCATCAAGACTTTCAAAACAGAGGAATAGGACAAGAACTCTTAAAAAATATAATAGAGGTTGCTAAAAAGTTAAATTTCCGAGGAATAACTTTAGTAACTGAAATAAACAATAAAAGAGCTATACATATCTACAAAAAATTCGGTTTTCGTGTTGTTAAGCCGTATTATGAATACGATATGTATCTCAGCTTAAGATCTTAATCCATACATACATCTTATTAGTTCATATTTTGAATTAAATAATAAAAAATTTTAATCTATTTAAATATCTTTTAATTAAGATATTGCATATCACTCTATCTTATAACCTAACTCTTCCACAACTCTTCTCCTTTCTTTTCTTTGTTCATCATTTTCAATTGTATTGACAGCCTGTCCATCTACTATTCCAAGAATTGCTCTTCCTAATTCTGTTTCAGCAACTATAACTTCCATAGGATTTGCTGAAGCTGCATATATATTACAAACTGTAGGGTGAGATTTGATAGCATTCAAAACATTTATTGGAAAAGCGTTTTCAACAACCACTACAAAAATATGGCTAGCTCCTATCTTTAAAGCATTTTTAGAGGCTATCTCTTTAAGCTTTTCATCATTTCCAGTCACTCTTGTTAGTTTTGGTGCAGCTTCATTCATCGCAACTGCACATCTTATTCCAGGAACTGCTGTTAGCAGAGATTTAAAAATGTCATCACAAGCAAATATCGTAAAATTTGCTTGTCCGATTATTATCTGATATTTTCCATCTGGGTTTTCAACTTTAATGACATCAACTCTCATAAATATGGTAGAGTTAAAATCAAATATTAATCTTATCTTTTTTATCTTTTTATCTAAAAGATTTAAAAGATAGATTTAAAAGATTTAAATAAACCCATCCAACGATTCGATAGAGATATTAATCAAGAGGTTAAGATTATTTTAATGCCGATTTCTATGAGAATTAAAGAAGTTATTTCCAAAGAAGAGGATAAAGGATGTTTATGTGGAGAGGATAGAGTTATAGAATTTTTTTCTGAGGAAGAATTGAAAGAATTCTCAAAAATTTTAAAAGCTGTCTCAAATCCGATAAGATTACAAATAATTAAAATCCTCATGAACTCCCCTCAATGCGTTTGTGTCCTCTCAGCTATAACGAAAAAAGATCAAACTCTTATCAGCCATCACCTCAGTAAGATGAGAGAACTAGGAATAGTCAAAGAACATGAAATAGGCAGATTTAGAATTTACAGCTTAGAGGATGAAAGAATTAAAAGAATTGTCACTTCTCTCTATGAATCCGGACGATCTCTTTTGTCATAAATGTAAAAGAATAAAAACGAGATGTATATGTAATATTGGTAGTATCAAAATTAAAGAAGAGAATGAATTTAATGAATTAGACGAACTTAAATTCATTTTTGATTTAAGAGGCAATATAAGTGATGAGATTGTGACCTATCGTAAGTTTAACCCACTAAATGCAGAACCAGAAATTGAGCTAAAAGATGTGAAAATTGATGAAAGGTTGAAAGAGATTCTTAAAAGAGAAGGTATAGATAAGCTATACAGATTTCAAGTCGATGCAATTGAAAAAATTAGCGATAGAAAGAATCTTATAATAGTAGCACCAACAGGATTTGGTAAAACTGAAGCTTTCACGATTCCTATAATTGAAGAGATTTATATCAACGGTGGAAAAGCAATTTTCTTTTATCCAACAAAAGCGTTGGCAAGAGATCAATTTGAGAAGATAGACAAGTATGCATCACCCTTTGGTTTGAGAGTTGTGAAATTTGACGGAGACTCAACACCGAATCAAAGAAGAGTAGTATTATCTGGAGAGGCCGATATAATACTCACAAATCCAGATATGGTTGACTATCATTTGAGAAATACAATTGAATTCAGAAAAATAGTTAGAGAAGTTAAATTTCTTGTATTTGACGAATTTCATTCCTATTCTGGATTACTCGGTTCAAATGTCTCTTGGCTTGTTAAGAGACTTTCAAGATTCTCAGAGTTTCAAATAATCTGCTCCTCAGCAACAATAGCCAACCCAAAAGAGTTTGCCGAGTACCTCTTTGAAAGAGAGTTTGATGTTGTTAAATTTGAAGGTAGAAAGTCCAGATTACATTTCATAATGAGTTACTCTCCCAGGTTT
>WAJX01000006.1 GCA_015523665.1 Ferroglobus sp. | reverse complement strand
TGTACGAATCAAATTATACGAGAATTTTGGGAAACATCATTGAAGATAATAGCGTCTTTGATACTGGAGTTCACATATTTTCCGGTTCATATAATATGATACATGAGAACTGTCTCATAAATAATGAGCCTCAAGCTTATGATGATGGAGCAAACAACAACTGGGATAGAAACTACTGGAATCCTCCTCCATCGGCAGATTACACAATTTTGGGAAGTGCTGGAAGCAAAGATAACGATCCTCTGCCAACTTGCTCGCTTTTACCAAAAGTCCCTGTAATATCCATCCAAGGCTTTTTCACTTTGGCTGGGATGATTGCACTTGTTGCGATGCTGATGTTGAGAAGGAGATGAGACGTTGGTTATTTTTACTTTTTTATTTTAAATTAGGTTTTAAAAGATTTTTAATTCGCATAGAGAGGATAAATTTTTAAAACTAGCCCAGTGGAATGATGTTCGGTTAATTAGCAACTCTATAAAATATAACCTCCTCATTATCAAGTAAGATAGAAAGTTTGGTGTTTTCTCTAAAACTATTCCCTGCTTCAACCAACCCAAATCTGAAGCTCAATGAGAAAGTGATAAAATGGATAATCAGAGAGAAAAGACTGAGCGTAACGAAGCAGAGATATAAAGTAGAATTTAAGTAAATTGAAGATACATTATCAGTTATTTCTCAGTTTCAAGCTGAGAGAGGATTATTGGCCAAGCTCAAAGGTGTTTAATGAAGTAAAATTATTTTGAGAAACTAGAGGTTTTTAGCAAATTTTTAGCCTTTAATTCGACACCCATATACATTTTGAGTAATTTATTTAATCAATCTTCCAAATCGCTACTTAAGATAGCGTTTTCATACTTTTTCTATAACTTTTTCTATAAGTGATTTATATTTTCAAATTCAACACAAATAACATTACCGTCCGCTACAAAAATATTCAACAGCTGTTAATTAAATAATTAATTATATCACAACTTAAAAGAAGTTTGAGTTCTCTTTCATATGCTCTTTAGACATTTTCAGTGAATTCTCAAAGAAACAAGATCAACAGAAGGGAGATATAAGCTACACACCTACGTATTCCTCAAAGAGGTTTTTGAAACTCTGTGAGAATAAATCAGAGATAGTTGTAGATAGAGATCCTTGGCTTCTCAGAGCTTTGAAAAGAATAGGATTGATTTACAAGCATGAAACTTTTAAAGGGGTATGCAGTTGAAGGTCTCTTTTCTTTGCTGAAAAGCAGAACTAAGATGTTCTTTAATAGGTTTTCTCCAACAATTCCTTTAGCTCAAAGCTGGTTAGAGGTTTTACAGGACTGTATAATGGAGTGTTATTATAAGTAGATTAGTAACAGCGAATTATAAAAACAACCAAAATCCCCAATTTTATGGAAAGAAAAAAATATTCTTAAAACTGAGCAAGATAATATTTTAATTCTAAAAATTCAACATGCGGCCGCCGGGATTTGAACCCGGGCAACGGGCTCGGGAGGCCCGCGTCCTACCGCTAGACTACGACCGCTTTTTAAACCCCTTTTTTAAGCCTTTAACTTTCATAACTTTTAACTTTTTAGTTTGTTTAATAGATTATTACATACAATAAAGGGTCACAAAGAATAAAATCCTTTCGGACGATCTCACTTTTGTTAAAGCTCATATTTTATTAATTATTATTATTTTTTATTTTTATCATTGTACATTTTCTTACTTCATCACATAGTCCCTCTAATGAATCATCTTTATGCTTTTTTATTTTTATAGTTTTGCTTTGTTTAATTACAAGATACAACTTTAAAAGTAAACAAAAAGTAACAACAAAAATATTTAAATTACAAGGCATTAACTTTAGACAATGGAAGAATTTGAAATTGAAATCTTTGAGGATGATGATGAATTTGACGAAGATGACGAAAGATTGGCTGAGATATACAGATTATTCATAAAATTAATAGATCATCTGGAAAGTATAAAAAGTTTAGAGTTAAGAGAGGCTACAGCTTTAATGATGATTAGAGAGTTAATAGACGATGATAGAATACTAGCTGGACTTGCAACAAAGATGCTCCAAGATCTAACTTTAGGTTTTGAAGACGATCCTACTTATACTTCGTAGATTTTTGTAGTTTGCAAAAATTATTTTAATTAATCATACCTATATACTAACTTGTGGAGATCAGAAAACTGCAACTCATAGGTGGATCAAGTTTTATGGTAAGTTTACCAAAAAGTTGGATTAGGAATGCAAAGCTTAAACAAGGGGATGAACTCCTTCTCTTAGTTGAAGATGATAGTATAAGGATAATTCCAAAAAGAGTGAGTGAAGATTACAGGGTTGTTAAAGCTAAAGTTGTATCATTACCCAGATATGATGAAAGCTTCCTTGAGAGATTTATATACTCTCTCTTTATTCAAGGATTAGATGAAATAGAGATAGTGGATAAAGCTTTAACTCCTAAAGTTATAGCTAGGATAAGCAATATCGTTCACTCGATAATTGGTATGGAAATAATAGACGTTTCAAATGGAAGAATAATCCTCAAAAGTTTAGCTTCTCCAGAATTTAGCATTGAAGATGTTCTCAATAGAATGGCACAGATAATCGAAGGAATATTTGAGGGAATAGTTGATAGCATAAGACTCGAAGATGCTGAAGGTTTACAAGATGTTGTTAGACTTGAAAATGATACAGATAGACTTTATCTTTTAGCTGTGAGACTTGAAAATAGATTAACTAGAGATATAGGATCCCCATCGAGATGGAATGAGTTAAGACATCTTTTAGGAATTAGAATTGTTGCTAAATTTCTGGAAGAGATAGCAGATTCACTCTACGATTTTTCTGGTACAGTTGGAGGAATTGCAGAAGAATTTAAGGGTGAAATATTAAAGTATGTTGACGATGTAGAGAGTGCATTTAAAAAAGTTATGAAAGCTTATTCATCAGCAAATGTTGAACTTGCAGAGGATGCGATAAAACAGGCTAATGAAATCGAAAGTGATCTTTTAAGAGAGCTCGATAGGGGAGATATAAGTTACAGATTGTCAATATATTCACTAATAGACATCAGTAGAAAAGTTAAGTCAATAGGTGAAGTAGCATTCAATAGAGCTGTAAGAGAGAAATTTTTGAGATAAGTGAGTGGTTATTTGCATTCTAACGAAAAGTTTAAAACACAAGTTATCTTTGCTGAAAAGCCGATGAGTGATGAAAATAAGTAATAAATACATAAGAAGGAGGTGGCATTATGGTTTATGTGAGATTTGATGTTCCACAAGATTTACAGAACGAAGCCCTTACATTACTTGAAAAAGCTAGAGAAACTGGAAAGATAAAGAAGGGTACAAATGAAACCACTAAAGCGGTTGAAAGAGGATTAGCAAAGCTTGTATACATCGCAATGGATGTAGATCCACCAGAAATTGTAGCACATCTCCCATTACTTTGTGAGGAGAAAAACATCCCCTATATCTACGTAAAAAGCAAAGATGAGTTAGGAAGAGCTGCAGGAATTCAAGTTTCGTGTGCCTCTGCAGCTATAATAAATGAAGGAGATGCGAAGAAGGAATTAGACGATGTGGTTACAAAAGTAAAAGGCTTGAAGAAATAAATTTTTATTCACAAACTTTTGAAGTTGAAATTATGGAAGAGGACATACAGCCAGCAGAGGTTATTGAAATTGTGGGAAGAACAGGAATGCATGGTGAAGCCACTCAGGTTAAAGTGAGAATTCTTGGAGGAGAGAATAAAGGTAGAATTATTACAAGAAACGTTCTCGGACCTGTTAGAGTTGGAGATGTGCTAATGATAAAAGAGACTGCACGTGAAGCTAAAAAACTTGCTGTAAGGTGATCACAAATGGAGAAAAGAGTATGTTCATTCTGTGGATATGAAATAGAGCCTGGAACAGGGAAAATGTATGTAAAAAGAGATGGAAAAATATACTATTTCTGCTCAAGAAAATGTGAGAAAAACATGTTAGAGCTTAAGAGAAATCCGAGGAAATTAAAATGGACCAAATTCTATGCGAGGTCTTGAGATGGAAAAGGATGAGATAAAAAATAAGATGGAAAAAGAGAAGAATTTAGAGAGAACTTTTGTAATGATAAAGCCAGACGGTGTTCAGAGAGCTTTAATTGGTGAAATAATATCGAGATTAGAAAGAAAAGGGCTGAAAATAGTTGCCATGAAGATGTTAAAATTGAATAGAGAACTTGCAGAGATGCATTATGCTGAACATAAGGAGAAGCCGTTTTTTGAAAGCTTACTCAATTATATAACGAGTGGACCTGTTGTAGTCATGGTTGTTGAGGGAAAAGGAGCAATAAAGCTCGTAAGAGATCTTGTAGGAGCAACAAATCCTATGGAAGCAAATCCTGGAACTATAAGAGGAGATTTAGCAATAGATATAGGAAGAAATGTAATACATGCATCAGACTCCTTTGAATCAGCAAGAAGAGAAATTTCTCTTTTCTTTAAAGAGATGGAAATATTAGATTACAATAGAATAGATGAAACGTGGATATATGAAGAATAAACTTAGAACTCCTATAGTCTCTGTTTTAGGACACGTAGATCATGGAAAAACAACTCTTTTAGATAAGATTAGAAAAACAAGGGTTGTTTTAAAGGAAGCTGGAGGGATAACACAACATATAGGTGCTACTGAAATTCCCCTCAACATTATAAAAGAGATTTGTAAAGAGATTTGGAACGTTAAAGTGAATATCCCAGGATTATTATTTATAGATACGCCTGGACATAAAGCCTTTACAAATCTAAGAAGGAGAGGTGGAGCTTTAGCCGATCTTGCAGTCCTTATAGTTGATATAAACGAAGGTTTTAAACCCCAAACTGAAGAGGCTATTTCGATACTAAGAACGTTTAAAACGCCTTTCGTTGTGGCTGCCAATAAAATAGACAAAATCCCCGGATGGCAGAGTAATGAAAACATGCCATTCATCAAATCTTTCCAACTTCAGGATGATATAGCGAAACAAAGATTGGAAAACAAAATATATGAGCTAATAGGAGAACTCTACAAACATGGATTTTCAGCAGATAGGTTCGATAGGATAAGGGATTTTACAAAAACTGTTGCAATAATCCCGATCTCAGCTTTGAAAGGGGAAGGCATACCAGAACTTTTGATGATCCTTGTTGGACTTGCCCAAAAATATTTAGAAAAAAGTTTAAGGCTACACGTCGAAGGCAGGGCTAAGGGAACAATCCTTGAAGTTAAAGAAGAGAAGGGGCTTGGACTAACATGTGATGCAATAATATACGACGGAACACTTAAAGTTGGAGATAAAATTGCTATAGGTGGGATTGATGGTGTTATCGTGACCCATGTTAAAGGAATACTAAAGCCCAGACCGGCCAGAGAGATGAGAGTTGAAAGTAAGTTCAAAGCTGTAAATGAGATTACTGCTGCAGCTGGTGTTAAACTTGTTGCTCCTAATATAGAAAATGTATTAGCTGGGAGTGAGTTTGAGGCTATTGAAAATGACGAACAGCTAAAGGAGTTTGAGGAAAGGCTTAAAAAGGAATATCAAGAAATCACTATTCAAACTGATGAGGAAGGAGTTGTTATAAAAACAGATACCCTCGGTAGTTTAGAAGCAATTATAAATGAATTTAGGGAGAATAAAATTCCAATAAAGAAAGCTGAAGTTGGAGATGTTGATAAAAAAGATGTTGTTGATGCATCAGCGAACAGAGATGAGATTAATAGAGTGGTCATAGCTTTTAATGTCAAAGTCCTACCAAATGTTGAAAGAGAAGCTGAGAAATATGGAGTTAGAATATTTCTTGATCAGATAATCTACTCACTCTTAGATAATTACATCAAATGGAGAGAGGAGGAGAAGAAGCTTAGAGAGAAGCAAAAGATTGAATCATTAATAAAACCCGCAAAAATTAAACTTTTAAAGGATTTTATCTTTAGAAGGAGTAAACCAGCTGTTATAGGGATTAAAGTCTTAGCAGGAGAAATAAAGAAAGATTTAAAACTTATAAAACAAGACGGTAGCCAAGCAGGAGTTATAAGGAGTATGCAAAAGTCAGGAGAGAACATATCTATTGCAACAGAGGGAGATGAGCTTGCAATTGCAATAGATGGTGTTGTGATAGGTAGACATTTGAGTGGAGATGAGGTATTATATGTGGATATTCCCGAAAGACATGCGAGAATAATAATTAGAGATCTTATAGATTCTCTTTCGGAAAAAGCAAAAAAAGCGTTTAATGAATTTTTAGAAATTAAAAGAAGAGAAAATCCGTTATGGGGTAAGTGAGGTGGTATAATGGAATTTAAAGTAGTTATTTCAGACCCTAAAACAGGAAGAGCTTATCAAAAGGTTATTAGTGGTGCAAACGCAAATAAATTGCTTGGAAAAGAAGTAGGAGATAAGATAAATGGTACGATTGTCGAACTCCCACCAGATTACGAATTACAAATTACTGGTGGAAGTGATAAAGATGGTTTTCCTATTCGCCCAGATATAC
>WAJX01000005.1 GCA_015523665.1 Ferroglobus sp. | reverse complement strand
TGGGTAAACGTATCTCCCCTCCTCAACTCTGAAAAATATGTAAAGTGTTATTAAGAACGAGATAAATAACCCCAACACTGAAAGGATAGATAGCTTTCTTGCTACCTCTTTGTTGAATGTCCAAACAAATGCTATTGGAAAGCTTGCAAGTATTGGTGAGAGGAGTAGAGCTAACCAGATCATTGAAGACCACCTCCGAATATGCTAAGAATTGAATTAATAAACCACGTCGCCATAGGAGGGAGGAGGAGTAGTATTGAAATACAGGCTATGATATACAAAGGAACATCCAAAAATCTGCTAACATCAACTTTACTATAATCTTTTGGAGTGCCGTAATAAACTCTTTTCATCGTATAAAAACTATAGAGTCCTGATAAAATAAATACCAAAACAACTAAGAATATGAATAATAAGGCCAGTCCAAACGTATCTGTAAGTCCTTTTAATATGTAAAATTCGCCTATCATGCCTATAGTCAATATTCCGCTCAAATTCATAAAGCCGAATAGTGAAGCATTTGAAATCGTAGGAACTTGCTCATGAAGTCCTCCCATTTTTTCTATATTCCTCAATTGATATATAGCTATTAGAGAGCCAGCACTCATAAAAAGTATTGACTTTCCAAAAGCATGGGATATATACTGTATCACTAATCCGATTATTCCCGCTGTGCCGAGAGTTAATGCTATTAGTATATATCCCATCTGTGAAACGGTGGAATATGCAAGTAATCTCTTAAAATCTGTTTGTCTAAAAACTGAAAGACCAGCATATAAACTCGTGAATGCACCATAAATAAAAATAGGTATTCTATATACTTCGATAAATGAACTATCTATAAAATATATCCTCAACAAAATGTATGAAGCTAAACCAACTGTTAACGGACTTAATAAAGCACTAACTGGTGTAGGAGCTTCTGCATGTGCCCATGGGAGCCATATATGCGCCCCAAATCCTGGAAGTTTTACGATCATCCCTAAAAATATTAATAACCAAGCTGTCATTCCGATAAACTTAATCTCACTTAAAGCTAATGTTTTATTCTCAAAGCCAACTATTAAAAAGCCAATGATAGCCAAAGCTCCAGCTATATGTGTCCATACAAAATACAGTAATGCTACCCATTCTTTATCTCCATATCCGTAGTAATAGATTAACAAAAATGACGTAACTAATGAAATTTCAAGAAAGATGTAAAGAAGAATCAAATTCCCCGCATAAACTAACCACAACATCGATGATGCATAAAGATTATATAAAAACCAATACTTTTTAAATTCTGAAGTATCTATCCCCATCTCCTCAAATCTATGTTTCATATATGGGAATGAATAAAAAGCAACCATCGCAGAAACGAAAGCTATTGTAAAACCAAAAGCATGGCTAATAGCATCTCCAAAGACATATATTCTCCCAATAGGTTCTACCGCATTGAATAATGTAATATAAAATGTATTGCCGATAAAAAGGTTGTAAATAATCGCAAGAAAACTAATAAGAAATATAAATCCAGAAAAAATCGCTCCTTTCTTAGCTCTCAAAAATGGAGATATTAAGATTGCTAGTATTGGGAGAAGTAACGATATCATTGCGATTATTATAGATGTCATACCTCATCCCCACCGGCCGATATTTTTTCAATTGATATCGATCTAAACCTTTTATCTAAGAGAATTATAGCTGATATTAAGACGAGAAGTTCACTACTGCTAGTAAATATCGTTATTACAGCCAATCCAGAGGCTTCCAATGACAAACTCTTTACAGAAAATAATGGTAAGATAGAAAGCAATACAGCTGAAAACATCAACTCAAGAGCTATTATTAACCTTATCAGATCTCTTGCTGAGACGGCAATTGAATACCCTATTACAAGTAATATTACCGATGTAGCAAGAACTTCAGCTATCAAAGCGTTTCCCTCCTCATCATGTTAATAGCGGATAGAGCGAGTAGAACCATCAAAACCACGAGAAATGTTACGAGGAGTGAATAATTTTTAGCAAAATCTGGAAAACGTTCATAAAAGATGTTAGTAGCTTTTGAAAGAGCAGCTAATGTTACTGAAAGGAATATGGCCGTTATTGCTGTTAAAAAAATCCAGAAATCTCTAATCCTCAATGATCTAATAAACCTATAAGTAGCTGCTAATGCAACTGTGACTATTCCAACCGCTCCAACAAATATGAAAGATATGAGTACAAAGATCGAATGGATCCCGACATAAGCGTAAATAGATGCTATCAAAATCATTGTAAGAGTCATATAAATAGCTGAATAAAAATTATCTTTGCTCACCAATACAGCGATGGCAGATGCAATTGAAAAAGAAGATAAAGCTATTACAACAAGATCAGGCATAGTTTTCTGGAAAAGTTGTGAGTAAATAAATTTTACTAAATTTTAGGATTTAAAACTGGAGAATCAAAATTAGAGCTTAAGAATTTTAGAATTCTAAGTTATTAATAATTACAATTGGTAAGATAATTAAAATAAATATATATACATACAAATATATCTATATTTATATTATTTTATTATATAAATAATAAAATATTAAATAAAACATTAAATAAAACTAATTAATAAAAATAACAAAATGATTAGGTTAATTTGTCCATACTCCTTGGCATATACACACATCTTGGTTCAGCTTGGAGATAATCTCCAGTAACAGCATATGCTCTCGCTCTACTTCCTCCACACATGTATCTATATTCACACACACCACACTTGCCCTTTAGCTTTTCAGGATTTTTTAACTCAATAAAAACCTTTGAATTCATATATATTTCTTTTAATGTCTTCTCTCTAACATTTCCAGTTATAATAGGGAGAAAACCACTCGGATAAACCTCGCCAACATGGCTTATAAAAAGCATACCTCTCCCATCTGTTATACCCATCATCCTTCTTATTCCATCGGTAGCCAAGCTCTTGTCATGCGCTCCAGCAATTATACTTCCACTACTTTCATCAACCAAAAGTTCTTTCGATTTTTTATTTAATTTTTTATATAAATTTCCTAAAGGAAGATTGTACAATCCATTATCTCTCATGTATTCGATCCTTCTCAAATGGGTTGCAGCAGAACTTTTTACATTCAATGATGTTGTTCTGGAGATATCATATAGCCAGTTCAACACATCCTCAAATTCCTGTGATGATGGCATTAAATCTGCCTTAGCCCTTCCAGTTGGAACTATAAAAAAGACGTCCCAGAGAGTTATTTCATGGTCAATTCCCATTTTTGCTATGTTCGGTAGATCATGTAGATTAAATGTAGTTACAGTAGTGTTAATCTGGGTTGAAATACCAAAATCTTTTGCATTTTTAAGAATTCCCAAACTGGTTTCAAATGTTCCAGATATTCCCCTAAAATAATCATGTATTTCAGGATTGCTACCGTCTAAGCTTATAGCTATTCTTGCAATTCCAGAATCTGCCAATTTCCCCAATCTATATTCATTTGCTAATTCTGTCCCGCTAAAAGCTATAGCAGTTCTGATGTTTTTCTCAGTAGCATATTCGATTATTTCAAATATATCCTCTCTCATTAATGGATCTCCTCCAGTT
>WAJX01000004.1 GCA_015523665.1 Ferroglobus sp. | reverse complement strand
GGGTTAGAACTTCCTAATTTTTTCTTTTCTTTGTATTTATCCAATATCGTCAGCATTAGAGGTAACAAGATTTTTGTATCCCCTATTTCTTTGTATAGAAAATCGTGAACTTTTTGTATTTCATTAACCAAACTCATTTTCTGTTCTCCTACTTTTTATTTTTTAGGGCGCAATGGTAGATATTTCTTCAACTTGCTATACAACTCTGGAATGAAAAGACCAACATCGGTTACAATTCCTATAGCCTGAGCTGTCCCCCTGTCAATTAACTTTGTTACAGTTGCTGGATTTATATCAACGCATATGGTTTTAACGGTAGATGGCAAGAGATTCCCAACTGCAATGCTATGTAATGTCGTTGCCAACATTATAACCATGTCTATTCCCTTTAATGCTTTTTTCATCTCTCTTTTGGCTTTCATAACATCTGTTATAACCTCTGGCAATGGACCATCATCTCTTATCGATCCAGCGAGTATAAAGGGGACTCCTCTCACAATGCATTCATACATTATCCCCTCGTTTATCATCCCTCTCTCAACAGCCTGCTTTATACCGCCAACAGATATGATCTTGCTTATTGTGTAGAGATGATGTCTATTCCCTCCAGGAACAGGTCTGCCAGTTTCTATATCCATGCCTAAAGACGTGCCAAATAAAGATAATTCCATGTCATGAACCGCAACGGCATTTCCAGCTAGAAGTAAATCGACAAATCCGTCTCTTATCATTCCTGCCAAGGCATCTCTTGCTCCGGTATGAACAACTGCCGGTCCTGCAACTACTGCTATTTTTCCGTTGTTCTTTTTTAACTCTACGATCTCTTCAGCTATTATCTCAATCAACTCCTCGGTTGGTCTCTCTGATGAGACATTACCTCCCATAAACTGAAATGGAGAGTATTTCCTCGGCCTTTCTGGAGGGATTACCCTAACACCTTTCTCACCAACAACTATCTTATCGCCTTTCTTAACCTCATCTATTGCTATGCAAACAGCTCTTCCATCTCTTATCGCTATAACTCTGTCCATCCCTATATCTTCTACCTCAACCCATTTCCCGGCTAAATTGATGAAAGTGGGATGATTTGTCGTTACATAAAACCCGTCTGGTAAGACTTTATCTTTTGGAGCTGTTTTAACTTCAACTTCCTCAATTTCTGGCAATCTGGCTCCAAGTTTATGCAACTCCTTCATTATTATGTTTAGATGTTCATCGCTCTTCCCTGCTACTAGCAATCTAGCATAGCTATAATCATCCTTTCTTCTACCCACTCTAAATTCTAGGATCTCAAACTCTCCATCGAGATCTAGGATTAGATCCAGAACTTTAGTTAGGATCATGGAATCTATGAGATGTCCTTCAAATTCAACTTCCTTTGCTATCATCTCCACATACCCTCCAAATACTCTTTAGACTTTAGAATGCTGTCCTCATCTCTAAGTTCGAGAGTGAGATAACCTTTAAAACTTTTTGGGATGAAGGAGAAATCGATTACGCCCTCTCCTAAGGGTAGATGTTGATCATACTCTCCTCTGTTATCGTGGAGATGTACATTTACAATCCTCTCAAAATTGTCCAAAAATATCTCATGCCCCTCTTTAATGCTATAATGCCCTGGATCGAATGTGAGCTTTACATCCGTTTCCGATAAAATCTTTTCAAAAACTCTCTTTAATTTTTCAGTTAAACTTATAGTATTCTCGATTGCGATCATTTCTCCATTTCTCTTCAGAAATGGAATCATCTCCTCTATCAGAACTTTCTCGTTATGCTCAGCATACCACTCCTCTTTAAATACAAAACCCTTTGAGGTTATAAATCCTGGATTCCAGCCAATGTGAATTGTTATTATCGGGCAATCGATACGATATGCGAGGTTTATTGTTTTTTCCAACTCAGCATAGCTGGCTTTTCTAACAACAGAACTTAAAGCTATAAAGTTCGTTTGAGCTGATGATGCATGGAGTAGTATCTCTATTCCGTAACTCTCCTTTAACTCCAGCAATTCTGAATGATCAATTCTTTCGTAATGATAGTATGGATGATCCAAAAGAAATTCTAAATGGGTGAAATCATTTTCTAATGCGAACTCGAAAGCTTCCCTTGGTTTCTGCTCTATAGCAGGCTGAAATCCGATTTTCATCAATTAAAGATGTGCAGAGATGATAAAAATTTTTCATCTTTCGATCATAGTCCCTATTCCTTCTTTTGTGAACAGTTCTAGTAAGATTGCATGCTCTTTTGATCCATCTATGATGTGTCCTTTCTCAACTCCTCCATTTAAAGCCTTTATTATCGCCTCAACCTTCGGAATCATTCCTCCTTCTATCTTTCCGCTTTTAAGCATTTCTTCAAGCTCAAAAACTCTGAGTTTTGAAATCAGGGAGCTCTTATCTCTAGGATCTCTCAGTATTCCAGGAACGTCTGTTAGAATTATGAGTTTTTTTGCCTTTAGAGCTGAGGCTATATCTCCAGCTACTATATC
>WAJX01000003.1 GCA_015523665.1 Ferroglobus sp. | reverse complement strand
GACTTCGCAATAACTGGAGGTATCTCAAAGAACGTTGGCGTTGTGAGGAGGATTGAAAGGAAGCTCAACATGAAGGCTTTGGAGCCAAAGGTAGATCCACAGCTTGCAGGAGCCATAGGAGCAGCTCTATTTGCCAGAGCTCTTTACATTAAATCAAAGAAATGATCTCTCACCTCTTTTTTCTGGTGAAAGAATGACTGAAACAATAACTGTTATTATAGATGGAAAAGAAGTAACAGGAGAGAAGGGAAAAACAGTTCTTGAGATTGCTCTGGATAATGGGCTTTACATACCCAACATATGCTATCACCCAAGTGTATCTCCTGCTCCGGGGAAAAAAGGAATAGCTAAGGTTTTCAGGGGAGAGATTGAGATCGATGGTAAAGCTGAGGAGTATGATGGCTGTGGGCTGTGCATTGTCAAAATTAACGGGAAGCTGAAAAAAGCCTGCATAACTCCTGCAGAAGATGGAATGGAGATTGAAAATGATAATCTCAACGTATTAAACTTAAAATGATTCTCAACTATCATCAAGAATTTCAGGTTACATGAGGTGGGTATAGTATGAAATTTGGAGTAATCTAGCCAAATTTTAATATACCCATGTGCTAAGGGGAAGCCGATCATGGAGAATGTACAATCTATAAAAACTAAAGCATATGAGCTAGGGGCCGATTTAGTAGGTATAGCTGATGCAGAAAAATTAAATCTAAATCCTCCAGATTCACGCTGGCCTCAAACTCCCAAACGCATCTGGGAAGAGTGTCGTTCTGTGATTGTTATTGCCAAGAGAATTCCTTTTGGCTTCTTTCGCTCTAAAGATTTGAGTACTCGACTTTATGTTGCACAACTTATTATGAACCGATTAGACAATATAGCTTTAGAACTTAGTTATTTCATCGAAAGTCTTGGGTATTATGCTTTCCCAGCTGCTCAAAATTATACAGATCCTGAACTCAAACGAGCTACATATGCTCCCCTCTCTTTGAGACATGCAGCCGTGGAAGCTGGATTAGGTACCTTAGGTTTAAATCTCAATCTAGTAACACCAAATTTTGGACCGAGGGTATATCTCCAAGCAGTTTTAACCGACCTTCGTTTAAGACCGGATAAAATGTTAAACAACCCTATATGTCTTGGACCAAAATGTGGTCGTTGTCTATTGGCATGTCCAGTAGACGCTGTGGGCCATTGGAAATTGGATAAACGTCGTTGCAGTATGAAAGCTCAGAGATACGGCGTGGCGAGTCTTATTAAGCATATACATAAAATTATCGATGCCCAGACTAAAGAAGAATCGAAAGAATTGGTAAAAAGTATGGATTTTGTCAGCTTTTGGCAAGCTTTGCGAACTGGTGCAGGAGCTTATGGAGCGTGTTTTCGTTGTATGGAAGTATGTCCTATAGGAGATGATTATTCAAAACATCTTAAAGACCTTTATAGGCACATTCCAGAAATCACAATGAAAAAGTTAAATAAGATTAAAGAAATGATTACAGCTGAAAAAAGTGGCATTGAAGTTCTTGGCTTTGTCCATTCCTCTCGTTGGATTCTTGGAAAGGATATATAAAAATTTTGTGAAAGGTACAACAGTGCATGATCAGCCCCAAACTACTAAAACGTAATTGTGCAACAAGCTTCAAAAGATATTTACAACCAATTTGCTTATATATATAAAAATACTATTGTTAAAGTTATATTTTTTGTGATTGTACTCATTACGACAAAAAGTATTTCAATGAGTTTAATAACTAAGAAGTTAGTAAAAATTGGGAGAAACCGAAACTATAAAAACATTGATTGGAAGGGGTTTTATGTTTGGGTTGGGTTACATATGGTATAATGATAGATGGAGGAAACCTGCAACTACCAGAATATTGAAAAAACCGTTAAAAACATTCAATACGTGGAAAAAGTGGGGATTCAAGGATAGATTCAGAGGTGATATGAGTGATTAGGTGGATTGGATTTGATTATGGTCAGTGTCTAATGGATTCTACTAACAGGAAATTGGAATATTGGATGGCTGCAGTGTTTATCGATGAGGAAAAAAACAGACCGGGAATAATAGACGAAAAAATTAGAATGTACAAAGCTCTCATAGAAAAATATGGAGATTTTCGAAGATTACACGAGAGGGGTAGAAATGAAGTCGAGGAGGAGATACTAGAGAAAAATCCATGCTTGATTCGTAAATACTATGAATCAGAAATTAAACTTTTAAAACCAGCAAATGGAGTGAGAGGTGCCTTGAAGTATCTCAAATCTAAAGGTCATTCGCTAAATATAGTTTCAGAAGTTGGCTCTGTCAGTCAAATGAATGTAATAATTGAATTTTTGAACCTTTACAATTTACGACATTTCTTTTCTAGGATTTATTCCCCATTAGGTGTAATTAGAGAGGATGGAGAACTTGATAAGAGTTTTAAAGGAGTATCCAAAGAAGATGGTAGCATATATAATAAACTAAAAAGAGAGTTAGAAGAGGTAGGGATAGATACTTCTGAAGCAGTCATAATTGGCGACCATCCGGTTAAAGATGTGATAATGGCCAAAAAATTTGGTTTTATAACCGTTCATTATGCAGCTAAAAATGAACCATCAGAAAAAGCTGATTACGTGATTAAGCATTTTTCTGAATTAAAAAACATATTTTAGGTGAGAAGTATGCCAGTTTCTGGGGAAAAATTGAGAGTTGTATACCCAGAAAAAATGAACATAGCTGAGATATTTGTTGACGAACAAGCCAAAAAATATCCAGACAAGATAGCTGTTATATGTGTTGGTGGCGAAAAAACTGGGATAAAAGAGGAGAGTATGACGTTTAAGGAGTTGGAAGAGTCTACTAATAAAACCGCAAACGCTTTTACTGATGAAGGGGTCGGTCTGGATGACAGGGTTCTTATGGTACTCCCCGATTCGATAGAATTTTATCTTTCCTTTTACGGTTCTATAAAGGTCGGGTCAATCCCAATCCCAGTGAACACTTATGTTAAGGAGGAGGACTATGTATACTACCTTGAAGATTCAAGAGCGAAGTACGCGCTCATCTTCAGCAAATTTGATGAAGCTATAAGTGCTATTGAGAAGTCTAGTTTTTTAAAAGCTGTTTTTACAGAAAGAGACATAAGAAAAATGATTAAAAACCAATCTAATGAGTTTGAACCGGTCAAACTCAGCAAGGATTCGATGGCTTTTTGGCTTTACAGCTCGGGGACTACTGGAAAACCCAAGGGGGTTGTACATTTGCAGCATGATCCAATATTTACATGTGAGAGTTATCACAAAAGGGTTTTGAAAATAACAAGCAAAGATGTTTGTTATTCTGTAAGCAAACTTTTTTTTGCTTATGGGTTAAAAAGCTGTTGTTTTGGGAGCCTTTATGCAGGAGCTACAAGTATAGTTGATCCAGAAAGACCAGATTTGGAGAAAACTGCTGAAATTATCAAAAAGTATAGAGTAACTGTTCTTTTCACAATACCATCTTTTTATAAAAGACTTGCTGAACTCGAAATTGAAAACCATAATCTTAGACTTGCAGTTAGTGGAGGTGAACCACTACCCGAAACGCTATGGTATAAGTTTAAAGAAAGATTTGGAGTTGAGATTGTGGAGCACATAGGTTCAACTGAGGCTTTTTCTGCTTACATAGGACAATATCCTGGAAAAGTGAAACCTGGGTATACGGGAGTGGTGATGCCTGGATGGGAAATAAAACTTCTCAATGAAAATGGTAATGAGATTACTGAAGACGGAATTCCAGGAAAGCTTCTGATAAAGGGTGACTCAATAGCTGCTTTTTATTGGGAAAAGCACGAAAAAACAAAAGAAGCTTTTAAAGGAGAGTGGTTCGATACAGGGGATATGTTTATAAAGGTGGGCACATTTTTCAAATATCACGGAAGGGCTGATGATTTAATAAAAACGCGTGGGCTATGGGTTTCACCAATTAAAGTTGAAAATATTTTAATGGAACATCCAGCTGTGAATGAATGTGCAATTGTTCAAGGCTTCAATACGGATGGACTTGAAGTTGTAGCAGCCTACATTGTTTTGAAGAGTCAATATAACGAAAACATTTTGAAGGAGTTGGGAGAATATTTAAGAGACAAAGGTTTAAGAGGATATGAAATCCCAGAAAAATGGGT
>WAJX01000002.1 GCA_015523665.1 Ferroglobus sp. | reverse complement strand
ATATAATATATTGGATATGGGTTATTAAATAATTTAACAAACTCACAACTTAAATAATAAATAATAAAATTTATATAATAAATAATAATAAAATAATAATATTAATATAATATACACGACCTTCTATCTAAGCGTCTTCATACTTTATTTAACTAATAAAAATAATTTTCTAATAGATTTTCTAAATAAGTAAGTTTAGCATTGATAGTAATTCGTATTTTTTACAACTATAATTTTTACAATTATAACTACTTTTGATTAGTTTTATTTAAATAATCAACATGATATATAATCATAACTACAAATTTTTGGATACAAAATTTTAAAAGTTAAAGTTTTAATTTCAATCCTCTCTTCTCTCAAATCTTCTTCCTAAACCTTAATTCTGTCTGGGTTAAAGCCTTTTTTTATGAGAAGATCCTTGACTTTTTGAACGTGATTTCCTTGTAACTCTATTACTCCATTTTTTACAGTACCACCACATGCGAGTTTTGATTTAAGAAACTTAGAAAGTTCATTTACGTTTATCTCATTCTCATCAATACCCTCAATAACAGTAACCTCTTTACCGTATCTTCTTTTTGTAACTTTAATAAGTATTTGTTGCTGCTCTTTTGCAACTTCTTCACACACACAAAGATCTTTTGGCAGTCCACAGACACTACAGATATCTATTCCCATTTTCTGCTATTACCCCCTTTTATTTTTGTAAATTTTTACGCATAATAAATTTTAACTTTTCGGTCGATCATTAAAGAGATCACTGTAAAAATTATAATTAAATTATAATTAATAATAAATTAAATTTAAGATTTAAAGATTATTAAAAAAGTGGGATAGGATTTTTATAATTATTTGGTGTTTTTTACGCATGAATCTCTACGAGTTCATAAAGAAATATTATATAGATTCAATAGTTTACAAACAGGGTTATAATATTGTCAATACAATAACATGGGCTATTCTTCTCGTTGTTTCAGCTTATCTCATATATAACTATCTAAAAAGAAGGATAAACTTTGATTTAAAGTTTATGCTTTACACACTTCCCTATATAATCTTTGGCTCTTCAATAAGAGTTATTGAAGATGCTGGTTTTCTTAAACCACCTATATCTTACATCTTTATGTCACCTCTAATTTATATACTCGTATTCTTTATAACATTCCCATCTCTAATCCTCTCTATAAAACTTGGAAACCTCAGAATATACGCTTACATCGGAATTGTTCTTGCAATAATTCCAATTATAATACTCTTTAACTCTCTAACTATAGAAAATTGGTGGGTTTTTCCAATCGCAATAACTATATCTTTAATCTTTTTATTCGCATACACTAAAATACAGAACGCCACATCCGAAAGTAAATTAGCTTTTTTCTCTCAAATGTTTGATGGTTCAGCAACTTTCCTTGGAATTCAGTTTTTGGGATATTGGGAGCTACATGTATTACCTAGGTTTTTAGTCAACTCATTTGGAGCTTGGATTATGATTCCTCTCAAAGCGATAGTCTTTGGAATTTTACTCTATTACTTAGATTTGGAGGAAAACATACAATTAGCAAACTTCATAAAATTTGTGATAATGGTTTTGGGATTTGCTCCGGGAATAAGAGATGCTTTAAGAATGAGTTTTGGTGTTTGATATGAAATATTTAGTAATATCAATAGCTATCTTCACACTCTCAATCCTTGCTGGACATTATTTTGCTATAGAAGAAAAAGACTTAGCCAATAAAATTCTAGATCAGTTTTTCAGTCAGTTTAATCTCGAAGTTTCAACTTTGGAACTCTTTTTATTCATTTTCATAAACAATGCTTTAAAAGCTTTCATCGCCATAATCACTGGGTTGCTCTTTGGTATTTTCCCAATATTATTTTTATACATAAACGGATTTTTAATTGGTATGTTGATCACACTCAAGCTTTCCGAGATTGGGTTCTATAAGATATTAGCATTGATATTACCACACGGGATAATAGAGATTCCAGCTGTTATACTGTCTGCCTCATACGGAATAGAGCTTGGGATACTTGTAATTAAAAAAATAAGTGGTGAGGAAGTTGAAATTAAAAAAAGTTTGAGGAAATTTTTAACCACATACCTCAAAGCCATACTTCCAATGCTATTGATAGCTGCTTTAATTGAAACGTTTATAACTCCTATAATTGCTAGTCTATTTTAATTCTCTTTTTCTCCTCTTTTTTCGGATATTTCTTTTTAAGCAAAACTTCTAGAACTCCGTTATTATATCTGGCTCTTGCTGAATCTGGAATCACTTCTGCTGGAAGAGATACTACTTCATAATACTTTCTACTCTCTCCTTCTGCTTTTATTTCTAAGCTCGTCTCACTTGCATTAAGCTCTATATCTTCTTTGTTAACTCCAGGCATTTCTGCTATAACCTGTATCTCATCATCAGTTTCTATCACATCTATGAGTGGTTTCCTCTCTTCTATATCCTCTCTTATCGGTGGCTTAGTTCCAAATTCTCTTATCTCCGGCTTTCCATCAGGGCCTATCCTCACGCTAAACCCTCTTATAATTGGTTTAAATTCTCCACTCGTTGCTCTTCTGAATAACTCATCAAAATCTCTCATCATTCTTTCTATAATCTCATCAAACATCTCAAATTCTCTACCAAAGAATTCATCAAACCAATCATCTCTTTCTCTTCTTCTCCTCCTCCACATAATCTATCACCTCCTTAAACACCCTCTTAAACCCTTAAATCCTTTAAATATACATCTTATGGAAATCTTTAACTATCTTCTCATACCTTTTTAAATCTTCTTCAGTTAAACTTGGTTTAATCTTCTTTAAAGCTTCTTCAAAATGCTTTTTGTTAACTTTCAGCTTTTTTGCAACCTCTTTAATATTCTTTCCTTCTTTTAGATTAGATATAGCTTCTCTCACAGCCAACATCCCAGCCTCTCTACAAATAGCCTCTATATCCGCTCCACTGTAACCTTCCGTTTTTTCTGCAAGTTCCTCTATGTTCACACCATCTAAAGGCATGTTCCTTGTATGAATCTTAAATATCTCAATTCTCGATTTTTTATCCGGGGGTGGGATATAGATATGTCTTTCAATTCTTCCTGGTCTTAGTAACGCTGGATCAACCATATCCGGGCGATTTGTCGCTGCAATTACAACGACATCCTTTAACTCCTCCAACCCATCCAATTCAGTTAGAAGTTGACTAACAACCCTTTCAGTTACATGAGTATCACCAATACCGCCTCTTCTCGGGGCTAAGCTATCTATCTCATCAAAGAATAATATCGCTGGAGCTACTTGTCTGGCTTTCCTAAACATTTCTCTTACATGCTTTTCACTCTCACCAACCCATTTGCTCAAAAGTTCTGGACCTTTAACACTGATAAAATTTGCATTACTCTCATTTGCAACAGCCTTAGCTAATAGAGTTTTACCAGTTCCTGGAGGGCCATATAGTAATATACCCTTAGGAGGTTTTATTCCAGCAGACTTAAATACTTCCGGATATTTTAATGGCCATTCAACAGCTTCCATTAGTTCTTGTTTTGCATGCTCTAATCCTCCCACATCACTCCATTTAACATTTGGGATTTCAACCAACACCTCTCTCATTGCAGATGGCTCTATATTTTTCAAAGCTTCCATGAAATCTTCTTTTGTAACTTTTAAATTCTCTAACACTTCCTCAGGAATTTTTTCAGCTTCGATATCTATTTCTGGTAAAACTCTCCTAAGAGCGTGCATAGCTGCTTCTTTAGCCAAAGCTTCTAAATCAGCTCCAACAAAACCAACAGTCAATTCAGCCAATTCATTTAAATCAACATCATCATCTAAAGGCATGCCTCTCGTATGAATTTCAAGTATTTCTCTTCTACCTTCTCTATCAGGCACACCTATTTCAATCTCTCTATCAAATCTTCCAGGCCTTCTTAAAGCAGGATCAATAGCATCTGGGCGATTTGTTGCTGCAATGACGATCACTTCTCCTCTTGCCTCAAGTCCATCCATTAAGGCTAATAGTTGTGCCACTACTCTCCTCTCAACCTCTCCAGTAACTTCTTCTCTCTTTGGAGCTATTGAATCTATTTCATCAATGAATATTATTGATGGAGCATTTTCTTTAGCTTCCTCAAATATCTCTCTTAGTCTTTGTTCACTTTCTCCATAATATTTACTCATTATCTCTGGCCCGCTTATGGATATGAAATGGGCATCAACTTCATTAGCTACAGCCTTGGCTATCAACGTCTTACCAGTTCCTGGGGGGCCATATAACAAAACTCCCTTTGGAGGATCTATACCGAGTCTTTGGAAAAGCTCAGGATGTTTTAAAGGTAATTCAATCATTTCTCTAACTAATCTCAATTCTCTCTTTAGACCACCTATATCCTCGTATGTTACATTAGGAACAGTCCTAGCTTCTTCAACGGGCTTCTCTCTAAGTTCTATTGTCGTATCTCTGGAAACTATAACAACACCAGTTGGCTTTGTTGAAACTACAACAAATGTTAGAGTATGTCCAAAAACTTCAACTCTTATCTTTTGTCCTCTTATTATTGGTCTTCCTTCTAAAAGTCTTTGTAGATATGCTTCTCCACCCATAAGTCTTACTGGCTCTGTTGGAGCCAGAATAACCTTTTCAGCTATTTTTGCATCAACCTTTCTTATCTTAACTCTGTCATCTATCCCAACTCCAGCATTACTCCTAAGACTTCCGTCTATTCTTATCACTCCCTTGCCTCTATCCTCTGGATATCCAGGCCAGACTATTGCTGGCACTTTACTTTTTCCCTCTATTTCAATTATATCACCACTTTGCAAATTTAACTTCTCCATCACTTCTGGATCAACTCTAGCGACACTCCTTCCAACATCTCTATAATAAGCTTCCAAAACTCTAAGATACTCGCTAATCATATCACCTCCTTATTCTCCAAATCGTCTTACCCTCAACACTTATCTTTTCAACAATCCCCCTACTCTCAAGTCTTTCAAGTGAATGAGATATGACGCTGAATGGAACTCCAAGTCTTTCTGATATCCTCTCTGCAGAACTTTCGCCTCTAACAATTTCAAAAAGAACATTTTGATCAATCTCAGTTTCAGCTATTCTTGATATTTCAGCAAAGGCTTTGTCGAGCATTGAATCTACAACTTCAGCCAACTTTTTCTGTAATGATAGTAGCTTTCTCTCAACCTCTTCAGCTCTTTGCATCGTCGTATAAATCGTAGCTACATCCTCTGCTTTAATAGATAATATCTCTCTAATTTCTTTGAATACATCATCTATATCTATGTCCTTATTTACATCTCCAAAATCTTTCCTCAGATCTTCTTCAGGCATAGAAGTTTTGAATCTATATGGGGAAAGTCGTATACTTAAATTGAGTGAACTTGTGACATAGAAATATCTTCTCCTCCCGTTTTCAAAACTTTTAACTATCCCAGCTTTTTCAAGTTTGTCGAGATGTTCAAGTACAACTTTGGGTGCCATTCTGAGAGTGTAAGATATCTCTGAAACATAACAAGGCTTTCTTGTTAACAATTCAAGTATCCTTCTTCTACTCTCATTTCCAAGAGCTTCAAGCAATATCTCTGCCCTCATAACTATCCCTGTATTTTTGTTACTAACTAATAGTTAGTAATATTTAGTATATAAAAGTTTCGATCAACGGTTCTGTTGCGTTTTTGGGTGTTGCAAGTAAAGTGTTGCATTCAGGGTTGTAAAAAATTATGGTGATTTTTATGGAACTCTAAGCTTTTCCTGAGCAAGTCTAACTATTTGTTGTTGCCTAAGTTCAAATCTATTTTTGCCTCCTCTGCTGGAGTCTTGCCATCTAAGCTCATGTGAGGTCTAATGAAATTGTAGTAGATCATGTGCCCGCTTATTATTGGGGTATCTTCAATTTTCAGTCCTCTCATCACCTTCTCCCTATCCCTTACAGTTCCATGTAGTCTCTCGACTAAATTATTGTTTAACTGCCCTCTCCATCTGACATTGCATATATGCTTGCAACTTCTATGATGATCCCAGAATTCCTTATTGAATGCCTCGTGATAAACTCCCAAACCATCTGTTATCACAAACTTTGGCTTTTTCTTTCCAATTTGCTTAGCCATCCTAAAGGCTCTCCTTGCATCCTCAATTTTTCCTTTCTCTCGAAATCACGCTTGCAAGTTGAAACCTTGTTCCTTCGTCCATAACGTTCCACAGCCATCTCCAATCTCCATCAACCTTAATCATCATCTCATCTGCATGCCAGCTATCACTCAGCTCTGGCTTTAAAGTGTTCACATACTCATCCAGGATTTGTATGTACTTCTCAATCCATCTGTAAATCGTTGTGTAATGTACTCTTAAGTTATAGAACCGCTTTAGATGATCTGATATTTTTCTCAAGCTAACTCCTTTAAAGTAGAGGTCAAGGGTTAAGGTAATTATCCTTGGATCATATTTTAGCTTTAAGAAATCTCCATTGTTTACAAATTTCCTATTGCAGTTCTTGCACTTGTAAACTTGCTTTTTTCCATTCTTACCATACTTGATCGCATCTGGTGAGCCACAGAACTTACAAACTATAGGTTCTGTTTCCTCTATCTCTTGCTTTTCTAACTTCTGCTTTAAAGCTATCCAAAACCTTACAGCATAGATGTGCTTACATGCAACTTTCCTGTATTTGTGATCTGGACAAGTGCAATGCCACTCTCCATTTCTGTTTGTAACATAATAGTACTTTTTGAAATTCTGTGAAGGTATTCTAAAGACATTCTCTTTCAATTGCTTAGGCTCATCTCCTTTTGCAAGTATAGCATAGCCCCTTATCGCTCTTTCATCCTTTGGTTTTTCTAACATGGGCACAACATCCATACTTCTCACCTTACCTAATATTTTACCTATTAATAGGTATAGGCATTTACATATTTAAATTTTTCGGTAAAATCTTAGATCAAAAACTTTATAAATGATTTTACCTATAATTATAAAAGGTGGGAAAAATGGGTGAGATCACAGTACTCAGTAAAGCTACAACAAAAAGCAAGTCTTTAAGAACTACTATTCCTATGGGAATTGTTAAACAATTTAATCTTTCAGAAGGAGATAAGCTTAACTGGGAGATTAGAGCCGAAGGTGGAGAGCTGATAATTGTTGTAAAGCCTTTAAAAGAAAGGTGAAACAAAATATGAGCGAATATGAGCTAGTATACCCTGGTAAAAAATCTGAGAGAGAAATTATAGAGAAAACCCCAGTTGCTAATCTGGAAAAGATAAAAGAATTTGGAAAAATCCGAACACTAGAAGACAAATGGAGTAATATGCTAATTTTTGGAGACTGTTTACCTGTACTAAAAGCATTAATGACAAGTCTCGACATAAAAGGAAAGGTTAAATTGATCTACATCGATCCTCCCTTCTCAACAAATCATGAATTTAAACTGGGAAAGTCCAGAACTGCGACTATAAGTGCAAGTGAAGAAGACGAAACTGCTTATGTAGATAGATTACGTGGTGCTAAGTATTTTGAGTTTTTAAGAGAACGATTAATTTTGATGAGAGAACTTCTTGCAGATGATGGCTCAATCTATGTACATATTGATTGTAAAGTGGGACACTATGTGAAAGTAATAATGGATGAAATATTTGGTGAAGAACACTTTATCAATGACATTACAAGAATCAAATGCAATCCAAAGAATTTCCCTCGGAAAGCATACGGGAATATAAAGGATATGATCTTGTTTTACTCCAAATCTGACAAATATATCTGGAATGACCCAAGAGAACCTTTCACTGAAGAAGACATCCGTCGATTGTTTCCAAAAATTGACAAAGATGGAAGAAGATATACTACCACACCTCTTCATGCTCCAGGAGAAACTAAAAATGGTGTTACTGGACAACCATGGAGAGGGATGTTACCACCAAAAGGAAGACATTGGAGATATCCCCCAGATGTATTAGAAGAATTAGACAGGAAAGGATTGATAGAATGGTCTAGTAGGGGAGTTCCTCGTAAAAAGATATATGCAGATGAGTT
>WAJX01000001.1 GCA_015523665.1 Ferroglobus sp. | reverse complement strand
TGCTTCTCTTTCTGCATCTTCAATTATTCTTCTGGCATCTTCTCTAGCTGATGAAATCCTTCTTTTTCTTTCTTCTTCTGCCTCCAAAATCTCTTTTTCAATCTTTTGTTCAATCTCTTTTATTCTTCTTAGTATCTCTGTTCTCTCCATTTGATCACCCCTAGAACTGTATCATTGATCGCCCAATTGAAATGTATTTAAGATTTTTCTTTTTTAACCGACTATTTAACTAAGTATTAACTACTATACAGCTAACTGGATTTTCAAAATAGCTCAGATATATTGAATATTTGCCAGATCGTTTCTAAGTTATCTCTAAAATTAAAGAAGAGATAATTAAAAAAGCTAAAATTGAGATAGAAAGAGAAAAAGAGAAAATCAGAAGAGAGAAACTCTCAGAAATAGAAAGAGAGATGAGGGATGCTGAAAAAAAGATTAATAAAGCTGTAGATTTTCTCTATAATGAGTTCATAAGGGCGATCGAAAATGTTTGAGCCAGTTAAGATGGTTAAAGTCTCTGTAGTTGGATCTAAAGACTTTCTTAAAGAAACATCAGAAATCCTTTATAGGCTTAATCTCATCCATATAGAGGATTACACCGAGGATGATAGATATTTTAAGATAGGTGAACCATTTGAAGAGGCATCGAAATTTTCAAGATTCCTCGTATCTCTAAGATCTATCCTATCACAAGTTAAATCAGATGAAAAACCCCCAGAAAGGATTTTTAGTGTTAAAGAATTAAGCTTAAACTTAGATGAAAAAATCAATGAGATAGAGCGAGAAGTGGGAGAGAGGTTAAATGAAATAAGAAAAATTGAAGAAAATTTAAGGAGATTAAATGAAGAGGAGGAATCTATAAATCCATTGATAATATTAGGAATACCAGCAGATCTCCTCAAGGACTATAAGAATATAGAGGTTTTTGTTGGTTTTGTTAAAGAGAATCCATTTGAAAAAATTTTAGAAATAACAAAAGATTTTGAATTAGAGATAAAATCATATAATGATGAATATATTATGGCATTATTTGTTAAAAAAGAATTTGCAGATGATGTCTTTAAAACTCTCCAAGAATTTGCTTTTAAAGAGATAAAAGTCCCAGATATAACAGTAAGTTATGAGAAGAGATTAGAAGAGATAAAAGAGGAAAGAGAAAAATTAGAGAATAGAATTAATCAATTAAGAGAGGAGATTAAGAGATATCAACAAGAAAATTTAGACTTAATGCTCGCTCTCGAAGAATATTTGAGCATAGAACTTGAAAAGAGTGAGCTACCTTTAAAGATTGCAACTTCAAAATACGCATTTATAATAGTCGGATATATTCCTGCTGATAACTTTGATAAATTTAAAAAAGAGGTTGAAGAAAGGACGAATGGAAAAGTCATTGTAACTGAAGTAAGAGATGATAAATGGACACCACCCACAGCTTTTAAGAATTCCTCTTATTCAAAACCATTTGAATTACTCACAACATCTTTCGCTATACCAAAATATACCGAAGTTGATCCCACAACTGTTATGTCTATTTTTTTCCCAATCTTTTTTGGCTTAATGCTTGGAGATATCGGCTATGGTATAGTCATTCTCGCAATATCTTTATGGCTTTCAAAGAAGTTTACAAGCGAGGGTTGGCAGTCATTGCTTAAGATATTGCTATACTCGTCGATCTCTACAATTATATTTGGATTTATATATGGAGAATTCTTCGGTTTCGAGCTTTTTGGGCATGAAACAATATTTATAAGGATTTTTGGTGAAAGTGAGCTTGCATTAAAATTTGAGCAGATGAGACCATTGATAAACAGACTTCACGAAGCTCCACTTATGTTAGTTTTAACGATTGCAATAGGGGTTCTACATATGGCTCTTGGGTATATTTTTGGTATAAGAAATTATATAAGAGAACATGGCTTAAAACATGCGATTAAAGAGAAATTTAACTGGCTTTTGGCATTAATCAGTATAGCTTTGATAATAACCGGATTTATAATAAATACATTAAACGGTTATCCAGCATTTGCTATAAACACAGTGTACATATTAGCTATACCACCATTTATAGCATGGGTAATTCTAACTATAACTGGAGAGGGAGCAATGTTCCTTATAGAGTATCTAACACTGTTGAGTAATACGATAAGCTATGCTAGGCTTTTAGCAGTAGGTTTAGCAAGTGTTGGTTTTGCAATAGCATTTAATAAAATGGCATTCGATATGCTCTGGCCTTTAGGCCCAATAGGAATTGTAATCGCCATATTTATCCTCTTAATAGGACATTTCATCAATCTCCTCCTTGGTATATTAGATCCTGGTCTTCAAAGCTTAAGATTGCACTATGTAGAGTTTTTTGTCAAATTCTTTGAAGGAGGAGGGATACTTTACTCTCCATTTGGTAGAAGGAGAAAATACACAAAAGAAGATTGAAAGGAGGTGTTGTAAATGCCGATAGAAGGAATGGTTGCGGTTGGAGCCGGTTTGGCGGTTGGTTTAGCTGGAATTGGTGCTGGTTTGGGTGAACAGGGAATTGGAGCTGCAGCAGTAGGAGCTATGGCAGAGGATCCAGGATTCTTTGGAAAAGGTTTGTTGATGACAGTAATTCCAGAAACAATTGTCATTTTCGGCTTAGTTATAGCGTTCCTACTGATGTTCATGTAAATATAAATTCTTAGGTGAAAAGTGATGCCATTAGAACCAATAATCGAAGAGATAACTAGGAAAGGGCATCAACAGATAGTTGAGATCAAGGAAAATACTGAGAAAGAGATTGAAAAGATAATACGAGATGCTAAAGATAGATCAAACGAGATACTACAAAAAGCAAGGATCGAAGCAGAAAGAGAAGTTGAAAGACTTAAAAGACAAGAGATATCTGGAATAAACTTAGAAATGAAAAAAGAAGAGTTAAATAGGAAAAAGGAGATAATAGATAGAGTTTACT